>NZ_JBPQTV010000274.1:0-8754 GCF_051386515.1 Streptomyces sp. URMC 123
GGAATAGCGCCCGCGTCCGCTCCAGAAGGAATGGCCCATTCCTGGCCAGTACATGACTGGATGTAATGCTGGTCTGTGCCTGGCCAGCAGCCCCCACGGGCCGGATGCGGTTCCCCCGGGCCAACACGGCGGCCACCCCGGCCGGAAGACGTTCAGCACCGCCTGCTACTGGAAAAGGCCCGCGAGGCACTGGAAGACGCGGGAATCCCGTCGGTCACTCTCACGGAAACGCCCGCCGGAGTGCTCATCAGCGCCACCGACACGGCCTATACCGGCCACCCGGAAGCGGTGGAGGCCGCGCCCCAGGCGAGTTGTCCAGGTAGCCGGCTTCGCCGGTCGCACGGACGCGCCGCACGCCCTCGCCAGCCGGCTCGCCCGGCGTCTGGCGAGCCAGACGCGGCCGGGCGGGCCGATCACTGCCCCGGTCGGCTGGCTGCTGGCCCGTGGCCTTCCGCAACGCCAGGAGGCGACCGCCACGGCCTGGGCCCAGGCCCGTACGTGGGCGCAGGCCGGCGCCCGGCATACCGCCGCAGCGAAGGCCCGTGCCAAAGCCGCAGCCGCGCAGCCGGCCCCCGCTGCATCGGCAGCGGCCGCCCTGCCCACACCACGGCCAGCCCCCTGGTTCCGGAGCCGACCGCCGCCGGCTTCCTTCCCCAGCTCGTCCTCCCGCACACCGTGCTGCTGTCCGCGCTCGCCCGCCAGGTGCCGGCCGCCCGCGCCTGGCGAGCTGGCGTTCGCGGCCCGGCTCGCTGCCGTCGAACCCGAGGCACCTGGTCCTGGGCCCGGGGGCGTACGTTCCGCCCGAGTGATCCCGGCGCGTCTTGGTCCGGCGATACCGTGGTGGGGCCCGCCCGTTCCGCGCCCTCCGGAGCCCTCGATGAGTTTCCTGAGTCAACCTCTAGGCCGTCGCGGGCTTGTCAGCGGCCGGTTTGATCTTGCCGTTGGCTTGGTGGATAGCGGAGTCGTAGCAGGTGCCGTCGCGCCAGCAGGCCCACATCACGCGCAGCCAGGAGCGGGCGAGGATGCGAGTGGCGTGGGGATGGCGCTTCTTCCGGTTTCGGGCCTCATTGTAGATCTTGGCGGCCCAGTCGCTGGTTAGTGGCGGCTATTGTCGGCGAAGGTGGTGATCGCGAGGCGCTCTGCGGTTGGCTGCGAAGCGGAAGCCCACCGAGCGGGACTTGCCGGAGGCGCGGGTGACCGAGACGACGCCGGTCTCGGCGATGAGTTGTTCGCAGCTCTGGGCGCGTTCCAGGAAGGGGCCGATCTCGCCGATGATCTGGGCCAGGTTGACCTTGCCGATGCGCGGCATGGAGACGAACAGCGAGGCGTAGGGGTGGATTTCGACCGCCTCAGTGATGGCCTTTTCGGCGGCGCGGATGGTCGCCCAAATGCCCTGGACGAGCTGGACCTGCATGAGGATGAGCTGCCTGGCGACGGGCTCGCTGAGGCGGGAGGCCGCGGCGGGGGCCGAGCGCAGGCGCTCGATGAGGACGGTGCCGGTTTGCCGCCGGAGTAGCCGCGGTGCTTGCACCAGGCTTCCAGCGGCCGGCGGTGAGCTTGGCTGCCGATCCGGGGGTGGGGCAACGCTCCAGGAAGGCCAGGGCGATGTCGCTGTCCAGGGTGGAGAAGAGGACCTTGCCGCCGGGCCAGTGTTCGTCCAGCAGGGCGGCGAGCTGGTTGACGGCGGCGACATGGGCGTGAATGTGGTCGGCTCGTTAGCGGGTGAGCGCCTGCAGGTCCAAGGTGGCCCTCTCGGTGGGCTCCAGGCGGGGCAGCAGGTGCCCGTCGGTGCGCAGGTAGTCGGCGAGCTTCATGCTGTCACCGGCATCGGTCTTGGCCTTGGAGGTGCCCCAGCGCGGGCGCATGGCGTGGAAGGCGTTGGGGTGGACCGGGACAACCGGGTGGCCGGCGGCGAGCGCCCGGTCGACGGCCAGGCCGCGGGTCGTCTCGATGGCCACCGGCAGATCGGCCGGGTCGCCATGCTTGCGCAGCCTCGCCAGGGCCTTGGCGAACCCCTCTTCAGTGTGAGCCAGTTCCCACCGGTCGACGCGTTTGCCGGTCTCGTCCATGACGCTCACGTCGTGGGTGTCGGTGGCCCAGTCCCAGCCGATGTACACGAAAGAAGTACTCCTGTGTCGTGCGCAGAGCACCTGCTCGGTGGTGAGGACGTCCGCCTGGAGCTCATTAATCGGCCCTCTGCGGGGCGTGTCCCTGAAGCCGATCAGACGGCCTCGGCCCGGTGGGGCCGGCGGAACTCATCGTGGCCGTCGAGCGGCTCGCGAACATGGCCGTGCACCCACCAGGACCGAGAGGTCACAACCCTACTCATGAGGGTTGCAGAAGGGATGGTCCCGTAATGAGCGAACAGCCGGCCCCCGCCGACACCGCCCGGCAGCAGCTGGACCCCGCGGCCGCCGAGGCCGTTCGCGCGTACGCCGCCCGCACCCGGGCCACCGCCGACCAGTTCGCCGGCGCCCTGGAGGAGAACGCCGCCAACGACCTGCCGTCGCTCGAGGAGTGCACCCCCTGGGAGGAACTGCGCGAGCAGCACCTCGCCCACCAAAGGGCCGACGTGGAGCTGAGGAAGTCCGACCTCGCCCGGTGGGCGGGCTACAAGCAGGAAGGCTCTGGCCGCACGCAGTACGCGAAGCTCGAAAAACTGCACGGCCCGATCACCGTCCGCGAAGGCGCGCCGACCAACTGAACGTCGAATGGCACCAGCACAACAGGGTGCCGGCCTGACTGCTGTGGCGTGGCCCCGGCGCTGGGGCCCGCGCCGGCCTGCTCGCACCGGGCTCGCTGCCACCAGCCACGCTGAGCCCGACGCGGCCGCCAGGCACGGCGACCTCACTCCAGGCCGTGCCTTCGTCGTGGACGGCGGCGGCCGCGCCGCCGGGGAGAGCGACGGTGGTGAGCAGCACCACGGTCACGTCCCGCCCGCGGTGAGCCACCGCAGGATGCCGTGGAGGGCGCCCTGTACAGCGTCCTCACTGCTCCGCAGGAGTCCATCAAGCAGACCGAGCCCGGGGTGCCCTTGCGGCAGACGAGCACGAGAGCCGCATCGTCGTCGCGGAGCGCCTCCGGGAGGATGCGCAGCGGCATCATCGGGCCCGTCGTGATGCGGGCGGCGCGCACCTCGCCGGCCGCCATGGCGCGGGGCCGGTGCCCGATCCGGAAGCGCCCTTCGGCTTGGTGTAGTCGCACTGTCCCATGGCTCCGCCGGCGACCGCGCAGAACACACTCCGACCAGCACGAAACGAAGCGACGCGCGCCGCCGCCACCGGCCGTGGTCGGTCGCAATGCGCTCCTGCACGACCGCGAGTTCTCCGGGGGCGAGGGCGGCGTCGCGTGGCCATGCCCATCTCGCAGACAACGCCTGCTCATGACCGCCGCAGGCCTTGCCGGGCCCACCGTGACCGCAGGGCACCGCAGGCCGGGCGCCGGCCGCGCCCGATAGGGGAGTTCGTGCGCCGGGCCCAGGAGATCCGGGGCCACCGCGGCCGGGTTGCTGGCCGAGTACAGCGACCACCGCGACGGCCGCGCGGCCTCCTTCTCCAGCTGCGGGTTCGCAGAGACCTGGCCGGGCACCGCACGCGACACCTACGTCGCCTCACCTCACGCCATCCTCTCAGCCACGGAACCGCCTGATCATGCCTGTTCACTGCCCGTACGGCTCCGTGCCGGATCTCGTGGACAGATACCAGGCGATGTCCGAGCCCCTTGGTAGCGTGCCGCGTCCGGCCAGCAAGATCACGAGGGATGGAAACAATGCAGGAAGTAGCACGTCACGAGGTCAGCGAACAGGCCGTGGCGAAGGCGCTCGAGGACATCAACGGACGAACCCGCGATCGATGGTTCTGGATGTGTCACGACGATCCGTCCCCGAAGAAGATCCAGGAGATGGGCGACGACCTCCTCGACCATGTCGCCGCCCGCACCCTCACCGACCCCGACCTCGACCTCGACGAAACATCGCATATCGTTCTGCGCACCGCCGCTGAGTGCTCTCTGGGAGTGCTGAGCATCGGCTGCTTTCCCGACGGGGACCAGGAGATCCTCTTCCCGCTCATCGGGGAAGGCCTCAGCAGCGAGGACACCGCCTTCGGCGACGCCGTGGTCACCGCCGGCCTCACCGGGCAGGCCCAGGCCCCCACCGCCCGTACGTGGCTCGATACGTTCGAGATATGCCTGGTCAGCGGTCTGATGTGGGAATGGCAGCGGGTGATCGGTCTGCTGCTGAGGATCGACTACGCCCCTGCGATCCGCAACGGTGTGCCGTACTCGAAGCTGACCTCGACGTCCGACCCGGCGGACCTCACGGCGATGGACGCACTGTGCCGGTACCTGACCGAAGCGGACGGTCATCTGCCGTGTGACTGGCCCACCGTGCCCCTGCGCAAGCCGAGCGCCGACGAGCGCGCCGAAGCCGCCCGGCAGTTGGACGCCCTGGGCGCGCTGACGGCTGACCAGCGCCTCCTGCGCGTACTCCTCGACGACGACCAGCGCGCCTTCGAGCAGGCCCTCGTGGCCCGGCTCACCGAGTACCGGGACAGCACGGACCGTGACCCGGCCATCAGGAGCCTGCTGCCGCTGGGCCCTCTTGCTCTGGCAGCCCTTGCCGTCCAGGTACACCGATGGGAGCTCAGTGTCCGGTCCGGCTACCTGCCGCGCAGCGTGCTGGGCTCCCCAGAGGCCCTGCGACGAGCGGCGAAGACGAACGTGAACACTTTCGGGGGCTGGATCGCTAAGGAGTGAGGGGGCGTCGCCGGGCCGGGGCGGCGTCCTCGTCCCAGCGCGGGGTGCTGGTCGCGGTCGGCGGCCGGGACGGCGAGCTCTACGCCAGCGGCAAGGCGCTGACCGATGCGTGGGTGGGCCGCTTGCGGGCGGACCAGTGCCCTACCCTTGCCGCCTCCGCCCGCCTGGCATCGGTCGCGCGTGCAGCCGCGACCGCAAGGGTCCCGAGGGCCGCCGTCCCTGGCTCATCGACGCGGGCGATGCCGCACGCGACTTCCCCCGGATCATCCAAGACCACGTTGCTATCGCAAGCGACGAGACCCTCGACGAGGAGGCGGTGTACCTGGCCCGCAAGGGGCTCCGGCCGTGCGGCGAGTTCTGGCCGGACCTGGCCGCGCATTACGGCATCGGCGAGAAGGATGCCGCTCGCTTCCATGCCGGCCTGATTGGCACCCGCGCTTACCCGTACCAGCACAGGCCTGACCAGGCCGCAGGGCGCCCGCTCGTCTCCGTCGAGCACGGGCTCGCCTAGCACCCCACAGTCGTCACCGCCGTCACCACCGACGCTGAGCTCGCAGCCTTCCCCGGATGTCGCCCCCGCGGCCGCGGCCGCTGAGGGCACCGTGCTGGTCGGCGCCCACCGGAAGGCCGCGTACGAACGCCGGACCGCGCTCCGCCGGCAGGTTCTCCACGAGCTGGCCGCCCTCGGTGAGGCCCGCGCCGAGGCCGAGCAGACCATGAAGGCCGCCCGCGCCGGCATCTACTCGCGTCTGCAGCCGGGCGTTCGCGTGGGAGGGCTACCCCGAGACGAGCGACGCCGAGCTGGGCAGGCTCGCCCGGATGACCCGCCAGGCTGTGAACAAGCTGCGCGGGCCGCTCGACGCGGCCGGCGCCGAAGAGGAGGCCATTCGTGCCTGATCCGATCAGCGGCAAAGGGGTTCGACGCCCCCTCGCCCGAAGCTCATGCCGAACGAGCTGACTCCGACAAATCCCCCGCCCCCTAGAGGGGTCGCCTCGGTCTCCACCCGCAGGTTCAGCCGTTCCAGCGGGACACCGGCGGGCGCGGAACGGAAGTTGAGGCTCGGGCGGCACGACGTTCCGCTCCCGATGTTGGTCTTCACGGAGCCGACCGGCAGCGGCGCGATGCGTGCGGTGCCAAAAACGGCGTTGAGAGCCGCGGCCTCGACGGGATCGCCGACCGGGATGCCGGTGTGGTGCAGTTCGACGTAGCCGACCGCGTCAGGGGCGACCCCGGCGCGGGCGTATGCGGCGCGAGGACGGCCTCTTGGGCGGCGGTGCTGGGCGTGGTGAGGATGGGGCCGTGCAGTCGGAGGGTTGTAGGACAAGCGGTTGGCGATGAGGCCACGCTGGAGACCCGGCATGGAGTGCCGGTCGATGCCCGCGGCACTCTCGCTGTTGGTGATCGCGCCGGGTCGGTACGGTCCGGAACCTCCTTGCTCGCTCCGTAGAGCGAAGGAGCGACGGTGTGAGGGTCGGGCGGCGTGGCGAGGAGCACTTCGCCGATGTCGGCGATCAGCCGAGGATGCCCCGCTGGTAGGCGACCGCCACCGCCGCGGCCCGATCCCTTACGTCCAACTTGCCGTAGATGTGGATCAGATGCGTCTTGACCGTCGCCTCGCTGATGAACAGCCCACGAGCGATCTCCCGGTTCGACGCGCCGCGCGCCACGTGCTCGAGCACCTGCACCTCGCGCGCGGAGAGCGTGTCGTCGACAGGCGGCGCGGCGGGGGCGCGCACCGCCGTGACGAGGCGTGAGGCGACCGCCGGGGACAACACGGTGCGGCCCTCCGCCGCCGCCCGGATGGCCGCGAACAGCTCATCGCGCAGCGCGTCCTTCAGCAGGTACCCCGTCGCCCCGGCCTCGATCGCGGGGAGGGTGTCGGAGTCGGTGTCGAAGGTGGTGAGCACCAGCACGCGGGCCCGTGCACCACGCCGGGCCAGTTCGGCGATGGCCTCCACGCCGCTGCCGGCCGGCATACGCAGGTCCATCAGGACGACGTCCGGGTCCACGCGCAGTGTCATCTCCACCGCCTCCGTGCCGCCGGACGCCTCTCCGAGCACGGTGAAGCCTTCCGCGGGCTCCAGTATGCCGCGCAAGCCGTCGCGCACCACCGGGTGGTCGTCGACGATCAGCAGGGTGATCGTCCCGTTGTTCTCAGCTTTCATAGGGCACCGACGGTACGCGTGCGGACACGGCAGTGCCCAGGCCTGGCTCGGACTCCACGGTCAGCTCCCCCGCCAGCCGCTCCGCGCGGGCACGCATGCCCGCCAGGCCAAACCCGGACGCGGTGTCGCGCTCGGGCAGGGCGGACGGGTCGAAGCCCTGTCCGTCGTCGCGCACGTCGAGCACGACCTCCTCGCCCATGTAGGACAGGGTCACGCCGACCCGGGTGGCCTTCGCGTGGCGTGCCGCGTTGGACAGCGCCTCCGCCACGATGCGCAGCAGCGTCGCCTCCACCTCCTCGTGCAGCGGCTTGTCGGAGCCGGTGAGAGTGAACTCGGCGCGCACGCCGGTGCGTTCGGACCAGCGGACGACGGTCGTCTTCAACGCCTCGGGCAGAGCGTCCTCGGCCAGTGCGACGGGCGCGAGGTTGGCGACGGCCCGGCGTGCCTCGCCGAGGCTGTGGCGGGCCAGCTGCAGGGCTCGTTCGGCGTGGACGCGGGCCGCGCCCTGTATCTGGGTGTCAGTGACGGCCTGGAGCTGGGCGATGACGCCGGTCAGGTCCTGGGCGACGGTGTCGTGGATCTCCGCCGCCAGCCGGCGGCGCTCGTCGGCGATCCCGGCCTCCCTCGCCTGGAGCAGGAGTTGGTCGTGCAGGGCGGCGTTCTCCACCAAGGCCCGCTCCAACGCGAGGTTGGTGTGCTCCAGTTCGCGGATGATCGCCACCCGCTTCCGGGCGCGGTCCTCCTCCTTCCCCGCGTCTTGCTGGACGGTCAGGAAGATGCCCATGTTGGCGGCGACCAGCATGCCGTAGAACACCCAGCTCGCCGTGTCGTCGGGCGGCAGACCCCCGAGCTGCGCGCCGGAGATCGTCGCGGCGGTGGCCAGCAGGCCGAGGGGAATCCAGCGGCGGGGCACCAGACGCTCGGTGTCGAAGCATCCGACCGCGGCGTAGAAGGCGCAGAACGGGTTCATCCAGGCCAGGCCGAACGCCAGGGCCGAGCGCAGCGCGTAGTACGCGGCGCTGGCCGCACTGGGGCCGGGCCGACTGCGTGCCACCCGGTCCCACCACAACTGCAGGACGAGCGCCGCGGCGGCGAGTATCCCCGCCGCCAACCACTCGGTGCCGTCCATGCCGACCAGGGACGAGGTCGCCGCGGCGAGCACCAGACTGACGCCGAGGAGGACGGGAGGGCTGAAGCGAAGGAGTAATCGCGGCTGCGCGTGGTGCGCGGCCTGCGGCTCGGTGGCAGGGAGGGATGCGTCGAGTGCCACGGCCTCAGTATCGGCCATGGCGTCCGGAGCGCGTGACACGTTCGTCACTCCCAGCGGAACCAGCGCGCGGCGGCCGCGGACAGCACCAGCGTCCACAGTGCCAGTACACCGAGGTGGATCAAGTCCGGCCAGTCGCCGGCGGTGGCCTGGTTCAGGGCCTGGGCTGCGGCGCCGAAGGGCAGCGCCTCCACGGTGTTGGCCATCAGGTCGGGCATCTGCTGGATGGGCATGTAGACGCCGGCTGCGAGCATCGCGGGGAAGAACACCGAGATGCTGACCGCCTGGGCGATCTTCGTGGTGGGGGACAGCGCGGAGATCAGCGCGCCGAGCGCCAGCACGCACACCACCGCCAGCAGCAGGGTCAGCAGGTAGCCCCCGACCTGGCTCGGCAGGGCGACGTCGGAGAAGATGCGCCCCACCGCGAGGGTGAGCACAGCGGAGATCAGCGAAGCGACGGCGTGCAATCCCACCTGAGCACCGAGAACGGCGGTGGGGCGCATCTTCTCCGACGTCGCCCTGCCGAGCCAGGTCGGGGGCTACCTGCTGACCCTGCTGCTGGCGGT
>NZ_JBPQTV010000275.1:0-8745 GCF_051386515.1 Streptomyces sp. URMC 123
CCACCCGCCCGTGCGCGACGGGCCGGAGCGCCACCCCCGAGCCGTTAATGTGGGGGCCCGTCCGTGACGCAGCAACGCCCCCTCGGGGCGCGCGCGTCCACCGAGCAGTCCCGGGGGCCCCGGCCCACAGCGGCTTCGCCGCGGGTCCCCGAACCCGGCCGGAGGGCCCGTACCTCGATGTCCGTGCACAGTCACTCGGCAGCCCCGCCCCCCTATCCGGCTGCCATGAACGCGCCCGCTTCCGCCCACGCCGCGGCGCTCTCCCCCGCCCACGCACCGGAGTTCCCCCGGCACGTCGTCACCGCCGTGCTCGTCTCCCACGACGGCGCCCGCTGGCTGCCCGACGCGCTCGCCGGTCTGCTCGGCCAGGAGCGTCCCGTCCAGAACGTCGTGGCCGCCGACACCGGCAGCGCCGACGGTTCCGCCGCGCTCCTCACCGACGCCCTAGGCGAGGACCGGGTGCTGCGCCTCGCCCGGCGCAGCGGCTTCGGCACGGCCGTCGCCGAGGCCGTCCGCGCGGCCGGCGTGCTCACCGCCGAGGACCTGCCCTACCTCCAGCGGTCCAGCGGCTGGGACCCGGTCAGCCGCACCTGGCGCGACGACGACGCCCCCGAACTGCCGCACGGGGACCCCGTCCAGTGGCTGTGGCTGCTGCACGACGACTGCGCGCCCGAGCCCGACGCCCTCACCGAACTGCTGCGCGTCGCCGACACCAGTCCCTCCGTCGCCGTCGTCGGCCCCAAGCTGCGCGGCTGGTACGACCGTCGACAGCTGCTGGAGGTCGGCGTCTCCATCGCCCGCAGCGGGCGGCGCTGGACCGGCCTGGAACGGCGCGAGCAGGACCAGGGACAGCACGACCAGGTCCGCCCCGTGCTCGCCGTCTCCAGCGCCGGCATGCTCATCCGCCGCGACGTCTGGGAGGAACTCGGCGGATTCGACCGCGCGCTCCCCCTGATGCGCGACGACGTCGATCTGTGCTGGCGCGCCCAGGCCGCCGGGCACCGCGTCCTGGTCGCCCCCGACGCCGTACTGCGGCACGCGGAGGCCTCGGCCCGTGAGCGCCGCCCCATCGACTGCGCGGGCCGTTCCGTGGCCAACCCGCACCGCGTGGACAAGTCGGGCGCCGTCCACACCCTGCTCGCCAACAGCCGCGGTCTCGCGCTGCCCTACGTCCTGCTGCGCGTGGTGCTCGGCACCGTACTGCGCACGCTCGGCTATCTGATCGGCAAGGCGCCCGGCCAGGCCCTGGACGAGTTCACCGGACTGATGCGCGTCCTGCTCCGGCCCGAGCGCATCCTGGCCGCCCGCAAACGCCGTGGCCGCCCCGCCGTGGCCGCCGGAGAACTGCGCCCCCTCTTCCCGCCGCCCGGCGCGACCGTACGGGCCACGGTCGAACAGGTCGCCGCCGACCTCGGCGCCCGGTCGGACGCGGAGAGCTCCTCCGGCGCCCGGCACGGCTCGGTCGAGTCCGGGCCCGGTGACGACGACGCCGACTTCCTGGAGGTCGAGCAGTTCGCCCGGCTCAAGCGGCTGGCCCGCAAGCCCGCACCGCTGCTCTTCCTCCTCCTGCTGGTGGCCTCCCTGGTGGCCTGCCGGGCCCTCCTGGGCACCGGCGCGCTCGCCGGCGGGGCCCTGCTGCCCGCGCCCGGCAGCGCCGACGCGCTGTGGGCCCGCTACACCGACGTCTGGCACCCCGTGGGCACCGGCGGAGCCGAGGCCGCCCCGCCGTATCTCGCGGTGGTCGCCGCCCTGTCCACGGTGCTCTTCGGCAGTACGGGTCTCGCCATCACCCTCATGCTGGTCTGCTCCGTGCCGCTGGCAGGACTCACCGCCTACTTCGCCTCCCGGCCCCTGGTCTCCTCCCGCCTGCTGCGCGCCTGGGGAAGCGTGGCCTACGCCTTCCTCCCCGCCGCCACGGGAGCCCTGGCCACCGGCCGCCTGGGCACCTCCGTACTGGCCGTCCTGCTGCCCCTGCTGGCCCGTACGGGCGCGGCGGCGAGCGGCATGACCCGTACGGGCAAAGCCGGCGCCGTAGGGCCCGAGCGGGCCGCGCCACCCGGCTGGCGCGCCGTCTGGGCCTACGCCCTCCTGCTGACCCTGGCCACCGCCTTCACCCCCATCGCCTGGCCCATCGCCGTGGTCCTGGGCCTCGCCGCCCTGCTGTTCCGCCTGCTGGGCGCTCGTCGGGGCCACCCGACCGCGCACGCCCTGCGCTTCCTCGCCGCCCACGGCACGCCCCTGGTGGTCCTCGCCCCGTGGTCGCTGACGCTGCTGACCCATCCCTCGTCCTTCCTCGCCGAAGTGGGGATGGCCTACGAGAGCGGCTCCGCGACCGCGTTCGATCTGCTCGCCCTCGACCCCGGGGGCCCGGGGACCGGCAGTGGAGTCCTGCTCCTCGGCGTCGTTCTGGCCGCCCTCGCCGCGCTCCTGCGGGACGAACGCCAGGTGACCATCCGGGCCGCCTGGATCGCCGCCGCGACAGCTCTGCTCTTCGCCGTCCTGGCCAACGGGCCGTCCTGGGCGGGCCCCGCCACGCTCGTGTACGGGATCGCGCTGCTGACGGCGGCCCTGGTCGGCGCCGAGGGCGCCCGGTACCGGGTCGCCGCCCTCAACTTCGGCTGGCGCCAGCCCGTCGCCGCCCTGATCGCCCTCTGCGCGGGCGTCGCCCCCCTGCTCGCGGCGCTGTTGTGGATGGCCGGTGGGGCCGACGGGCCGCTCGCCCGCCGCGACCCCGTGCAGGTGCCCGCGTTCGTGGCCGAGGAGAGCCCCGACCAGGCCCGCACCCTGGTCATCGGCGGCAGCCCGGCCAAGGTCTCGTACACCCTGGTCCGCGGTTCCGGCGCCCGGCTCGGCGACGCCGACCTGCTCACCGGAACGGGCGGCGACAGCCGTCTGGGCCGGATCGTCGCCCGCCTCGTCGCCGGCTCCGGCGCCGACCAGACCAGCCAGCTCAGCGGCTACGCCGTGCGCTATGTGCTGGTCCGCGACGGCGCGCCCCGCCAGATGAGCCGCGTGCTCGACGCGACCCCCGGTCTCACCCGGCTCAGCAAGCAGGACGGCAGCGCGCTGTGGCAGGTCGACCGGCAGGTCGCGCGCGCCATGATCGTCCCGCCCGTCGCGCCGGACGACGCCGGCCAGGGGGCCCGTACGGCGGGAGCGGCCACCGCCCCGGTGCTCGTCCCCGCCTCGCCCGTGGAGGCCCACACCCGCGTGCCCGACGGGCCCGAGGGGCGCGTGCTGCGGATCGCCGACAAGGCCGCCCCCGGCTGGCGGGCCACGCTCGACGGCAAGCCGCTCCCGAAGAAGACCCTGGACGGCTGGGCCCAGGGCTTCGAACTGCCCGCGGCCGGCGGTCGCCTGGACCTGACCTACGACACCCCGTTCACCCACACCGCGTGGGTGTGGGCCCAGGGGCTGCTCGTCCTCGTCCTGACGGTGCTCGCGCTGCCCGGCCGGCGGCGCAAGGTCGACGACGACCTTCCGCAGTCGTTCGCCGCGGCCGGCGGCGCGACGGGCCCGGCGGCGGACGCGGCCGCCGTGCCCGCCCAGGCGGTGGCGGGAGAGGGCCGCAGGGCACGCAGGCTGCGCGCCGCGGCGGAGGGCCAGCAGGGGGCCGCGGGCGTGCCCCGGCCCGCCGAGGCCGAGGAGCGGCGCACCGCCGCCGCGGACCCGTACGACGGCACCGGCGGGGACGAGGCCGCGCGGCCCGGCGGACCGTTCGGCGCGGAGCCCCTGCCCGACCCGTACGCCGCCACGCCCCAGGGCCGGCAGTACGGCTCGTGGGACGCCCAGGGGTACGCCGCCGGCTACGACCCGTACGCCGCCCAGGACCCCTCGGCGCCCCAGGACCGGCCCGACCAGTACGGGCAGCCGCACGACCAGCAGCAGTACGGCGGGAGCGGCCACCGGAGCGAGCCGTACGGATCGACCGGGCCGCAACCGACAGGACAGTACGGTGACGGCTCCTACGGCGACGGCTCGTACGGCGACGAGCGGGCCGACGGCCGATACGGCGGTGAGCAGTACGGCCGGAGCGCCTCCGACACGGCCGCCTACGGCGAGGCCCCGTACGGCGAGGCCCCGTACGGAGCGACGGGACAGCCGGCCTGGGACGGTTACGGCGACGGGGGACACGGCGCCCCGTACACCGACCCGTACGGCTACCCGGGCGGCCACGCCGACACCGGGACGACCGACGCGGCGCGGCAGGGCCGGCCACCGTACTCCGGTCGGCCCGACGCCCGGCAGGACGCGCAAGAGACGACGTATGGCGGCGGGGAGCACGCCCCCCGCCGCGACGGGAGCAGCAACCAGTGAACCGCACGACCCTCTCCCTGATCGGCGCCGTCACCGCGCTCGCCGCGATCACCACGACCGCCGTACTGACCGGCGCGGGCGACCCCGCGCCCGTCGCGAAGGCCGTGGCGGAGCGGCTTCCGGTCGAGCGGTCCACACTGCTCTGCCCGGCGCCGGCGGCCTCGGAGCTCGCCGAGACCACGTACACCGCTTTCACCCCCAAGGGGGAGGCGCCGACCGACGGCAAGCAGAAGGGCGAGGTCGCCCGTCAGGGTGAGGGTGCCGGGGCGAACACCGCGGAGCTGCGACCGGTCGCCCGCGCCGGCGGCGGCGCGGCCCCCAAGCCGGCCGACGGCAAGGGGGACGCGAAGGACCGGCCCAAGCCCGTCGTGCCCCTGAGCGAGGCCGGCAAGCCGGCCGTCGGCACCACCTCCGACGCCGCCGCTCCCGCGCTCATGGGCACCGCCGACGGCGCCCTCGCGCCCGGCTGGACCGTGCAGCAGACCACCGTGGTGAGTGCCGGCATCGGCCGGGGAGCGCTCGGCGCCTCCTGCACGGCGCCCGACACGGAGTTCTGGTTCCCGGGTGTGAGCACCGGCAAGGAACGACAGGACTACATCCATCTCACCAACCCGGACGACGCCGCCGCCGTGGTCGACCTCGAGCTGTACGGCACGAAGGGCGCCATCAAGGTGACCGGGGGCGAGGGCATCACCGTCCCCGCGCACGCCAGCGTGCCCGTTCTGCTGTCGACACTGACCGCGGAGCCGGTGGCCGACGCGGCGCTGCACGTGGTGGTGCGCGACGGCCGGGTGGGGGCCGCGGTCCAGGCCGTGGACGCCAAGCTCGGCAGCGACTGGCTGCAGGCCGCCGCCGACCCCTCCGGCAGCGCCGTACTGCCCGGCATCCCGGCCGATGCCACCTCGGTGCATCTGATCGCCTTCGCCACCGGTGGGAACGACGCCGAACTGGCCGTGCGGCTGGCGGGCCCGGGGGGCCGGCTCGCGCCGGCCGGCCATGACACGCTCCAAATCAAGAGCGGGATGGCCGTCGCCACCGACCTCGGTGACCTCACCAAGGGCGAGCCGGGTTCGCTGCTGCTGACCCCTGCGGACGGGGCCCGGGCGGACGCCCCGTTCGTCGCCGCACTGCGGGTCGTCCGGGGCAAGGGCGACAAGCAGGAGACCGCGTTCATCCCCGCCGTGGGCCGGATCGACCAGAGGGCCACCGCCGCCGACAACCGGGAGAAGGGCGGCACGCTGTCCCTGGTGGCCCCGGGCGAGGCGACCACCGTACGGGTCACGGCCTCCGCCGGCAGCGAGGGCGGCACCCCGGTCGCCAAGGAGTACACCGTCAAGGGCGGTACGACCCTGGCCGTGCAGCCGCCCGTTCCCTCCGGCGGCAAGGGCGGTCACGCGCTGACGGTCGAGCATCTGTCCGGCGGGCCCGTGCACGCCTCCCGGATGCTCGAACTGCCCAAGGACGGCATTCCGATGTTCACCGTGCAGACGCTCCCCGACGACCGGGGGACGGTGGCCGTCCCGGCCGCGGAACAGGATCTGTCCCTGCTGACGGAGTGACCCGGCGGCCCGTCAGTACTGGTCGAACGGGCGGGCCCGTCAGTCCTGTCCGTACCGCGGGTCGACCGACTCAGGTGCCAGCCCCAGCAGTTCGGCCACCTGCTCGACGACGACCTCGTGCACCAGGAGCGCGCGCTCGTCCCGGCTCTTGGTGCGGATCTCCACCGGCCGCCGGTAGATCACGATGCCGGCGCGCCGGCCCTCCCGGGCCGGGACCGCCTTGCCCAGCGGCACGGCTCCTGATTCCCAACCGCCGTCGAGGGCCTCGTCCCCGGAGCCCGGCGGCGGCACCTCCAGGACCCGGAAGTCCACCTCCGAGAGCTGGGGCCAGCGCCGCTCCAGCCGGTCCACCGAGTCGTGCACCAGATCCACGAACGCCTCGCTCCTGCTGACCGAGAGCGGCACCTGAGGAGGCGCGATCGGTCCGCGCATGCCGCGGCCATGGCGGTCGCGGTGCCGGGGCCTGGGACCGGTCGGGCGGGGCGGTACGGGATTGTCCATCACGGAAGAGGGTAGCCGTCCACCGTGCCCCGGTATGCGCTCGCCGGGGCACCTGGCGGCATGTCGCCAGTTGAACGTTCCGGCCATGGTTGAGCTCGAAAAAGCATGCACTGTCGATCGCCGATCTCAAGACGAATGACACTATTTGCACCGAGTGGTGACAGGAATCCCTGTCGCGCGGCCCGGCGGAGGCCGCCCGTGACGCAGGTCGGAACCGCTGTTCGCAGGTCAGGCCCGGGAGGCGGACAAGGCGACACGGCGGGGTGACCTCATGGAGAGTCGTCGCGGCCCGCTCAAGAGTGCGGTACCGTCCAACCTCGTGAGCCCTGTACGTCGCTGTTCGCGCACCGCGTGCGGCCGCCCCGCCGTCGCGACGCTGACGTACGTCTACGCGGACTCGACCGCAGTCCTCGGTCCGCTCGCCACCTACGCCGAGCCGCACTGTTACGACCTGTGCGCCGAGCACTCCGAGCGGCTGACCGCGCCCCGCGGCTGGGACGTCGTACGGCTCGCCGTCGACAGCGGCCCGGCCCGGCCCAGCAGTGACGACCTCGAAGCCCTCGCCAACGCCGTGCGGGAGGCCGCGCGCCCCCAGGAGCGCGCCGCGGGCGGCGGCGCCGGCCCCGGCGGGCGCAAGCCCGACCCCATGGAGGTCGCCCGGCGCGGCCATCTGCGGGTGCTGCGCTCCCCCGACAGCTGAGGGGACGAACGGGGGCGGCGGCGGCCGGATCGACGCGGCTCACTTCCGACCGGTTCTGTCAGCGGCGCCGGGTACTGTCTCTCCCGTGGGGGATCGACCCCGGGACCGGGACGATCCCGGACAGCCGAACTCCAGGAGGCGTGCACCGTGCCCGACTTGTCGCAGATCGTTAAGGCGTACGACGTGCGGGGTGTGGTTCCCGACCAATGGGACGAGTCGCTGGCCGAGCTGTTCGGTGCCGCCTTCGCACAGGTGACCGGCGCGAGCGCGATCGTCGTCGGCCACGACATGCGGCCCTCCTCGCCGGGTCTGTCCCGGGCCTTCGCCCGGGGCGCGGCCGCGCGGGGCGTGGCGGTGACCGAGATCGGCCTGTGCTCCACCGACCAGCTCTACTTCGCCAGCGGCCACCTGGGCCTGCCCGGCGCCATGTTCACCGCCTCGCACAACCCCGCCCAGTACAACGGCATCAAGATGTGCCGCGCGGGCGCCGCCCCCGTCGGCCAGGACAGCGGCCTCGCCGAGATCCGGGCGCTGGTCGAGCGCTGGCTGGACAGCGGCGCGCCGGAGCCCGCGGCCACCCCCGGGGCCATCACCCGGCAGGACGTCCTCGCCGACTACGCCGCCCATCTGCGCTCCCTCGTGGACCTCACGGCGATCCGTCCGCTGAAGGTCGTCGTGGACGCCGGCAACGGCATGGGCGGTCACACCGTGCCGAGCGTGTTCGAGGGCCTGCCCATCGACCTGGTGCCGATGTACTTCGAACTGGACGGCACCTTCCCCAACCACGAGGCCAACCCCCTCGACCCGAAGAACCTCGTCGACCTCCAGGCCAAGGTCCGCGAGACCGGCGCGGACATCGGCCTCGCCTTCGACGGCGACGCCGACCGCTGCTTCGCGATCGACGAGCGCGGCGAGCCGGTCAGCCCGTCCGCGATCACCGCCCTGGTCGCCGCGCGCGAGCTGGCCAAGCACCGCGGCGGCACGGTCATCCACAACTGCATCACCTCGTGGTCGGTCCCCGAGGTGGTCAAGGAGCAGGGCGGCACCCCGGTCCGCACCCGCGTGGGGCACTCGTTCATCAAGGAGGAGATGGCGCGCACCGGCGCGATCTTCGGCGGTGAGCACTCGGCGCACTACTACTTCCGCGACTTCTGGAACGCCGACACCGGCATGCTCGCGGCCCTGCACGTGCTGGCGGCGCTCGGCGGCCAGCAGGGGACCCTGTCGGCCCTCGTGCGGCAGTACGACCGCTACGCCGCCTCCGGCGAGATCAACAGTACGGTCGCCGACCAGGCCGGCCGCGCCGCGGCCGTCCGGGCCGCCTACGCCGACCGCGCGGGCGTCGAGCTCGACGAGCTGGACGGGCTGACCGTCACCTCCGCCGACTGGTGGTTCAACCTCCGGCCCTCCAACACCGAGCCGCTGCTGCGGCTCAATGTCGAGGCCCGGGACAAGCAGACGGTGGAGAAGATCCGCGACGAGGTCCTGGCCATCGTCCGCGCCTGACCGCTCCTGACCGCGGCGGGCCGCCCGGCCGAGGGCCGCGGTGCCCCGGCCGGGCGGTCCTGGTGTGCCCGGCCGGGCAGTCCGGGCCGTCCGGCTGGGCCCTGGCCGGGCGGCCCGGACCCGCCCGGCCCGGCGGCGGGGCGCCCCCGCCGACGCCCCCCC
>NZ_JBPQTV010000276.1:0-8743 GCF_051386515.1 Streptomyces sp. URMC 123
ACCCCCATCTGGCCGCCCGCGCCACCTTCGCCGACCACTTCGGGATCACCCAGCCCGCCCCCGCCCCGCGCTTCTCCGCCACGCCCGGGGCGGTGCGGCGCGCACCCGCCCGGCCCGGAGCGGACACCGCCGAGGTGGCCCGCGACTGGGGCGTGCCCTCTCTCACCGACCGCGCCCCAGGCCAGCAGGAGGACCGTTGAAGCGCCGGCTCTACACCGCGGAACACGAGGCGTTCCGCGACACCGTCCGCACCTTCCTCACCAAGGAGGTGCTGCCGCACCACGACCGCTGGGAGCGGGAGGGCGTCGTCGACCGCGCCGCCTGGCAGGCCGCCGGCCGTCAGGGGCTGCTCGGGCTCGCCGTGCCCGAGGAGTACGGCGGCGGGGGGAACGACGACTTCCGCTACAGCGCGGTGCTGGCCGAGGAGTTCGCCCGGGCCGGCGTCTCCGGGCTCGCCATCGGACTGCACAACGACATCATCGGCCCGTATCTCACCTCGCTCGCCACCGAGGAGCAGAAGCGCCGCTGGCTGCCCGGGTTCTGCGGCGGCGAGACCATCGGCGCCATCGCCATGACCGAGCCCGGGGCGGGCTCCGACCTCCAGGGCATCCGCACCACCGCCACCGACCGGGGCGACCACTGGGTGCTCAACGGCTCCAAGACCTTCATCTCCAACGGCATCCTCGCCGACCTCGTCATCGTGGTGGCCCGGACCACCCCGGAGGGCGGGGCGAAGGGGCTGAGCCTGCTGGTCGTCGAGCGCGGCATGCCCGGCTTCGAGCGCGGCCGCAACCTCGAGAAGATCGGACAGAAGGCCCAGGACACCGCCGAGCTGTTCTTCCACGACGTGGCCGTCCCCAAGGCGAATCTGCTCGGCACGGAGAACGGCGCGTTCGTCCACCTCATGGAGAACCTGGTCCAGGAGCGCCTGACCATCGCCGTGTCCGCGATCGCCGCCGCCGAGCGCCTGCTGGAGACGACCACCGCGTACGTCAAGGAGCGGGAGGCGTTCGGCCGGCCGCTGGCCAAGCTCCAGCACGTCCGCTTCGAGATCGCCGAACTGGCCACCGAGTGCGCGGTCACCCGCACCTTCGTCGACCGCTGCGTCACCGACCATACGGCGGGCGAGCTCGACGCCGTGCACGCCTCGATGGCCAAGTGGTGGGCCACCGAGCTCCAGAAGCGCGCCGCGGACCGCTGTCTGCAACTCCACGGAGGGTACGGCTATATGAGCGAGTATCCGGTCGCCCGCGCCTTCACCGACGGCCGCATCCAGACGATCTACGGGGGCACCACGGAGATCATGAAGGAGATCATCGGCCGCGCCCTCCTCTCCTGAGCGCCCGCCCCACCGTCCGAAAGGCCGCCGATCGTGAGCACCGAAGCCTATGTGTACGACGCCATCCGCACCCCGCGCGGGCGCGGCAAGTCCCAGGGCGCGCTGCACGGAACGAAACCCATCGATCTCGTCGTCGGACTGATCCACGAGATCCGCCGCCGGCTGCCCGGCCTCGACCCGGCCGCCATCGACGACGTGGTCCTCGGCGTCGTCAGCCCGCACGGTGACCAGGGCTCGGACATCGCCAAGATCGCGGCGATCGCCGCGGGCCTGCCCGACACCGTCGCCGGCGTCCAGGAGAACCGCTTCTGCGCCTCCGGCCTGGAGGCCGTCAACCTCGCCGCCGCCAAGGTCCGCTCCGGCTGGGAGGACCTGGTGCTGGCCGGCGGCGTGGAGTCCATGTCCCGCGTCCCCATGGGCTCCGACGGCGGCGCCTGGGCGATGGACCCCATGACCAGCTTCGAGACCGGCTTCGTCCCCCAGGGCATCGGCGCCGACCTCATCGCCACCATCGAGGGCTTCAGCCGCCGCGACGTCGACACCTACGCCGCCGAGTCCCAGGCCCGCGCCGCCGAGGCGTGGAAGGAGGGCCGCTTCGACCGCTCCGTGATCCCCGTGCGCGACCGCAGCGGACTGGTCGTCCTCGACCGCGACGAACACCTGCGGCCGGGCACCACGGTCGACAGCCTCGCCGGGCTGAAGCCGTCCTTCGCCACCATCGGCGACGCCGGGGGCTTCGACGCGGTGGCCCTGCAGAAGTACCACTGGGTCGAGCGGATCGACCACGTCCACCACGCCGGCAACTCGTCCGGGATCGTCGACGGCGCGGCCCTCGTGGCGATCGGCAACCGGGAGGTCGGCGAGCGCCACGGGCTCACCCCCCGCGCCCGGATCGTCTCCGCCGCCGTCTCCGGCGCCGACCCCACCATCATGCTCACCGGCCCCGCGCCCGCCTCCCGCAAGGCACTGGCCAAGGCCGGGCTGACCATCGACGACATCGATCTGGTGGAGATCAACGAGGCCTTCGCCGCCGTCGTGCTGCGCTTCGTCCGCGAGATGAGCCTGAGCCTGGACAAGGTCAACGTCAACGGCGGCGCCATCGCCCTGGGTCACCCGCTCGGCGCCACCGGCGCGATGCTGCTCGGCACCGTCATCGACGAGCTGGAGCGCCGCGATCTGCGATACGGCCTGGTCACCCTCTGCGTGGGCGGCGGCATGGGCGCCGCCACCGTCGTCGAACGGCTCTGATCACGGGCTCCAGAGCCTCGCGCCCGCTCCCCGGCCACCCTTGACGGAAGAGACATGTGAGATGACCGAGAACACCACCATTCGCTGGGAGCGGGACGACGACGGCGTCGTCACCCTGGTCCTCGACGACCCCCGGCAGTCCGCCAACACGATGAACGCCGCCTTCATCGCCTCCCTCGAAGCGGCCGTCGACCGTCTGGAGGCCGAGCGCGACACCGTCCGGGGCGTCATCGTCACCTCCGCCAAGAAGAGCTTCTTCGCCGGCGGCGACCTGCGGGACCTCAGCGCCGTCGGGCCCGCCGACGCCCGGCGCGCCTTCGACACCGGCATGGCCGTCAAGCGGAGCCTGCGCCGCCTGGAGACCCTGGGCAAGCCGGTGGTCGCCGCGATCAACGGAGCCGCCCTCGGCGGGGGGTACGAGATCGCCCTCGCCTGTCACCACCGTGTCGCGCTGGACGCCCCCGGCTCCAGGATCGGGCTGCCCGAGGTCACCCTCGGGCTGCTGCCGGGCGGCGGCGGGGTGGTGCGCACCGTACGGCTGCTCGGGATCACCGACGCGCTGCTGAAGGTGCTGCTCCAGGGCACCCAGTACACCCCCCGGCGGGCCCTGGAGGCCGGCCTGGTGCACGAGGTGGTCGACTCCCCGGAGGCCATGCTCGCCCGGGCCCGGGCCTTCATCGACGCCCACCCCGAGTCCCGGCAGCCCTGGGACACCGACGGCTATCGCATCCCCGGCGGCACGCCGGCGAGCCGCTCGCTCGCCGCCCATCTGCCCGCCTTCCCCGCCAACCTCCGCAAGCAGCTCAACGGCGCCCCCTACCCCGCGCCGCGCAACATCCTCGCCGCCGCGGTGGAGGGGTCCCAGGTCGACATCGACACCGCGTTCACCATCGAGGCGCGCCATTTCACGGAGCTCGTCACCGGGCAGACCGCCAAGAACATGATCCAGGCGTTCTTCTTCGACCTCCAGGCGGTCAACTCCGGCGCCAGCCGCCCCCGGGGCGTGCCGCCGCGGACCGTCCGCAGGGTCGCCGTGCTCGGCGCCGGCATGATGGGCGCGGGCATCGCGTACGCCTGTGCGAAGGCCGGCATCGAGGTCGTCCTCAAGGACGTATCCCTCGACGCCGCGGAGAAGGGCAAGGCGTACTCGGCGGGACTCCTGGCGAAGGCCCTCGCCCGGGGCCGCACCACCGAGGCGAAGCGCGACGAACTGCTGGCGCGGATCACCCCCACCGCCACCCCCGGGGACCTCGCCGGCTGTTACGCCGTCATCGAGGCCGTGTTCGAGGACCAGAGCCTCAAGCACACGGTGTTCCGGGAGATCGAGGACATCGTCGCCCCCGACGCGCTCCTGTGCTCCAACACCTCCACCCTGCCCATCACCGAGCTCGCCCAGGGCGTGCGGCGGGAGGCGGACTTCATCGGGCTGCACTTCTTCTCGCCCGTGGACAAGATGCCGCTGGTGGAGATCATCAAGGGGGAGAAGACCGGGGACGAGGCGCTGGCCCGCGCCTTCGACCTGGTGCGGCAGATCCGCAAGACCCCCATCGTCGTCAACGACTCCCGCGGCTTCTTCACCTCCCGGGTCATCGGGCAGTTCATCAACGAGGGCGTGGCGATGGTGGGGGAGGGCGTCGAGCCGGCCTCCGTCGAACAGGCGGCCGCCCAGGCGGGGTACCCGGCGAAGGTGCTCGCCCTGATGGACGAGCTGACCCTCACCCTGCCGCGGAAGATCCGCCAGGAGTCCCGGCGGGCCGTCGAGGCCGCCGGCGGCACCTGGCCGGAGCACCCCGCCGAGGCGGTCATCGACCGCATGGTCGACGAGTTCGGCCGCACGGGCCGCAGCGGGGGAGCGGGCTTCTACGACTACGAGGACGGCAAGCGGGTCGGCCTCTGGCCGGGGCTGCGCGAACACTTCGGCCGGCACCACGGGAGCGTCCCGTTCGAGGACATGAAGGAGCGCATGCTCTTCGCCGAGGCGCTCGACTCCGTGCGCTGCCTGGAGGAGGGCGTCCTGACCTCCGTCGCCGACGCGAACATCGGCTCGATCCTCGGCATCGGCTTCCCCGGCTGGACGGGTGGGGTGCTGCAGTACATCAATGGGTACGAGGGCGGGCTGCCGGGGTTCGTGGCCCGCGCGCGGGAGCTCCAGGCGGCGTACGGGGAGCGGTTCGCGCCGCCCGCGCTCCTGCTGGACAAGGCGGCCAAGGGCGCGACCTTCACCGACGCACCGACCGACGCACCGGCGGGCGCATCCACCGACGCATCGACGCACGCGCCCACCGACGCACCGGCCTGACCCCGCGCCCGCACCGCGCACCGGCCGGTCCCCCGCGTCCTTCCCGGAGGGCCCTCTCACCCCTCCGGGAAGGACCCGCGGAGCTCCTCCCGCAACGACCGCTGGAACGCCGTCACCAGCGCCTGCACCACCATCGGCTGCATGTGCGCCGACAGCGTCCGCATCGTCTCCACCCGCTCCGGGTCCCGCTCCCGCTCACGGTACGGCTCCCACACCTCGTCCTTGAAGAGCCGGCTGAGCTCGCGCGCCGCCTGCCGCGTGTGGTCCAGGACCACCTCCCGGGCGGCGAGCACCGTCTCCAGCGAGATCGGCACTTCCAACAGCCGCACGCCGAGGTGGAGCAGGCCCGGGTCGACCCGGAACACCTCCGGGTCCGCCGTCCGCTCCAGCACGTTCATCGCGGCGAGCCGGTCGATGTCCTCGCCGGTCAGCGGCCGCCCGGCGCGGCGCTCCAGCTCGCGGTGGGTGGCCTCGCGCGGCGCGTCGGGCGCCCAGGTGGCCACCAGGGCCCGGTGCAGGGCCAGCTCGTGGGGGCTCAGGCCGTCCGGCAGGCGCTGGAGGTAGCGCTCGATGGCGGCCAGCGTCAGCCCCTGGTGCTGGAGCTCCTCGATCAGGGCCAGCCGGGACAGGTGGGCGGGGCCGTAGCGGCCCACCCGGCGCGGCCCTATCTCGGGCGGCGGCAGCAGCCCGCGGGTGCTGTAGAAGCGGATGGTGCGGACCGTGACCCCGGCGCGGGCGGCCAGCTCGTCGACGGTGAGCATGGGCTCCTGGGTCCTTGTGCTCATGGGGTTCGGGCCTCGCTCTCTGCCGTGCGGTTCACCAGGCGCAACAGTAATGGTGTCCCACCGGTGGTGTCCGACGCCGGTGACGCCGATAATTGACGCTCCGTCAGGTGCGGCCTACCGTGCTGCCGTGGCATGGGACATCCCGACCGCACGCGCCGGCCGACGCGCCGCCGTCGTCGTCCTCGCCCTGGTGACGGCCTGGGCGGGCGGTTCCGTGCCGCCCCGCACGACCACTGCCACGGCCGCCGCCCTCGCCCCCGCCCCCACCGGCGGCGACGAGGGAAAGCTGCCCGGTGGCCCGGACCCGTACCGCTATCTGGAGGACCCCCGCAGGACCGCCGAGGGTCAGGAGCCCCCGCACGCCCCGCTGCGACCGGGCGTCGGCGAGGCGCCCGACGAGGAGCTCTCCCTCGACGGCACCTGGCGGTTCGCCCTCGCCGACCTGCCGGAGCACGCCCCCGCGGGGTTCTGGCGGGAGGGCCACGACACCTCCTCCTGGCGGCGGGTCACCGTGCCGCACACCTGGCAGACGGACGACCTGGACCACCCGATCTTCCGCAATGTGCAGAGCGAGATGGTCCCCGACGCGCCCCCCAAGGTGCCCCGCGACACCAACCCCACCGGCGCGTACACCCGGGACGTCGACGTGCCCGCCTCCTGGGCCGGTCGCCGCTCCGTACTGCGCTTCGAGGGCGTGACCTCCGGCTGGTTCCTCTGGGTCAACGGCCGCTACGTGGGCTACGACCAGGGCGGCTATGTGCCGGCCGAGTTCGATGTGACCGGCCTGCTGCGCCCCGGCCGCGCCAACCGCGTCGCCGTCCAGGTGCACCGCTGGACGGCCGGCTCCTACCTGGAGGACTACGACCAGTGGCGGTTCTCCGGCATCTTCCGGTCCGTCACCCTCCGCTCCACCCCCCTGACCCGCATGGCCGACCTCCACGTCACCACCGACCTCGACGACGCCTACCGCGACGCCACCCTGCGCGCCCGGGTGGAGCTGGCCCGCTCCCCGGGCGGCACCTCCGGCCGGCACACGGTCGAGGGCGTGCTGTACGACCCGGAGGGGCGCGAGGTACGCAGGCTGTCCGGCGCCGCCGAGCTGCCCGGCACGCCCCTGCCCACGGCGGCCCGGGCCCCCGCGGCCGCCGTCGACCTCTCCGCCCCGGTGGCGACCCCCGCCCTGTGGTCCGACGAGAGCCCCCGGCTGTACACCCTCGCGCTGCGGCTGCGCGCCCCCGACGGCCGGGTCCTCCAGACCACCGAGCAGACCGTCGGCTTCCGCGAGGTCGAGGTCAGGGACGGGCTGCTCACCCTCAACGGAAAGCGCCTGGTCGTCCGGGGCGTCAACCGCGCCGAGACCTCGCCCGACAGCGGCCGCCACGTCCCCCGCGCGCTCATGGAACGCGACCTCGCGCTGATGAAGCGGCTCAACATCAACGCCATCCGCACCGCGCACTACCCCTCCGACCCGTATCTGTACGAGCTCGCCGACCGCCAGGGGTTCCTGATCGACGACGAGATGGAGGTCGAGACCCACAGCCACGAGAACTGCCCGCAGGACTGTCTGGCGGACCGGCCCGAGTGGCAGCCGGCCTTCCTCGACCGCCACATCGGCATGGTCGAACGCGACCGGAACCACCCCAGCGTCATCCTGTGGGACACCGGCAACGAGGCCGGGCTCGGCCGCGCCCACCACGCCATGGCCGAGTGGACCCGGGCCGCGGACCCCACCCGCCCCCTCTACCACCAGTCCAACCGGCCCGACGGCGACGCCCCCTTCGCCCAGGTGGCCGGCCCGCGCTACCCCACCCCCGCGGCGCTCGCTGCCAAGGCCGCCGCCGGCCCCAAGCCCCTGGTGATGGGCGAGTACGCGCACGCCATGGGCAACAGCCTCGGCAACTTCCGCGAGTTCTGGGAGGTGGTCCGCGCGCACCCGCGCGCCCAGGGCGGCTTCGTCTGGGACTGGGCCGAGCAGTCCATCCGCCGCCCGCTGATCACCACCCCCGACGCGGCGCGCCACCGCGTCCCCGCGAGCCTCTCCGGCCGGCCCCGGATCGTCGACGGCGCGCACGGCAAGGCCCTGTACCTCTCCGGCCTGGACGACTTCGTCGAGATCCGCCGGGACCCCGCGCTGGACCTCACCGGCACCGGCCTCACCCTGGACGCCCTGGTCAGGCCGGCCGAGCCGTGGACGGGTGACTTCACCATGATCAGCAAGGGGGAGCAGTACGTCCTGCGGATGCGGGACCGCGCCACCGTGGAGTTCACCGTCACCAGCGGCGGGCGGCCCCACACGGTCACGGCACCCGTCCCGGACGGCTGGGCCGGCGCCTGGCACCGGGTCACCGGTACGTACGACGGCCGGGCGCTCAGGCTCCACCTGGACGGGCGGGAGCGGGGCGCCACCCCCTTCACCGGCCGCATCGACCACACCCCGTACGACCCCGCCGTCGGCCGCAACACCGACACCATGGAGGACGGCTACGGCGGCCGCACCGCGCACGGCTCCATCGACCGCGTCCGCGTCCACCCCACCGCCCTGACCGCCGCCGAACTGGCCGCCGGCGCCGACCCCGTGGACCGCGCGGTGCTCGCCCTCGACTTCGACGACTTCACCACCGAGGGCAGCCACCTCTCGTACGGGCTGTACGAGTCCGGCGTCGACGGGCTGGTCACCGCCGACCGCGAGCCCCAGCCGGAGACCGCCCAGCTCGCCTGGGTGCTGGCCCCCGTCCGGATCACCGCGACGGACGCCGACGCCCGGCGCGGCGTCGTCACCGTCACCAATGAGCGCGCCGCCACCGACACCTCCGACCTGGAGCTGCGCTGGGCCGTCACCGAGGGGGAGCGCACCGTGGCCCGGGGCACCGCGCCCCTCGACGTCGGGCCCGGCGCCACCGCGACCGTACGGCTGCCCCGACCGCCGCCCGACCCCGAGGGCCGGGAGCGCCACCTCATGGTGGAGGCGGTCACGGCCCGCGACGCGCCCTGGGCGCCGGCCGGGCACCGCGTCTCCTTCGGCCAGTTCGCGATCGGCGGCACGGCCGTCCCCGGCCCGGCGCCCGCCCAGCC
>NZ_JBPQTV010000277.1:0-8610 GCF_051386515.1 Streptomyces sp. URMC 123
CGCCGCCGCACCCCCACGGCGGTGCCGCCCCACCCCGTCCGGTGGCCGCTCCCCGGGCGGAGGGCCCCCGCCGCGCCGACCGCGCCCCACCACGGCCCGGACACCCCAAGCCGGCCCCGGGCCGGCCGGCACCGCACGGGCGGGGCAGTCGCCAGGCCGCCGGGCACAACGGCCGGCCCCAACGCCGCCGGGCGCAGCGGCCAAGCCCGCCAGACCGGGCAAACGTTGCACAGCGCGTTGCGGGCACCACGGCGCCGCAGGGCCGACGCCTGCTCCGACGCACCGCGGACACCGGCTCGCCGCTGGCGGACGCCCTGTCGCCGGCCGTGGGCAGGCCGGCCGCGCGGCGGGTGAAGCGCGGGGCTCCGACCCGCCCGGCGGCCGGGGCGGGAGCGCCGGGCACCGGACCGCCGCCCGGCGGGTGCGCCGCACTCGGCCACGGCGGGCCACCCCTGCTTCGGCCCGCCACCAGGCAGGCGCACTATGGCCAGCCCTGCGGGCTGGCCAGGACTTCCCCGGGGGCGGGCACCGGACCGCCGCCCGGCGGGTGCGCCGCACTCGGCCACGGCGGACCGGTGGCCTCCGGCCCGTCGCCGGGCGACGGGCCAGCTCGCGGGGCGAGCGTCCGGAACCGTGGAGGACCCGCCCGGCGCCGCACGGGCGGGGCAGTCGCCAGGCCGCCGGGCGCAACGGCCGGCCCCGGCGCCGCACGGGCGCGGCGGCCGAACGTGCCAGGTCGGGCAGCGTTTACACAGCGCGTTGCGGCACCACGGCGCCGCGAGGCGGGCGAGGCTTCGCTTCCCTTGCCACGACCGCGGGCCCGGCAGGGAGCCGCATCCGGCTCCGGCGCGGTCCGCCGTCGGGTGGCCGGAACGGCGGACGGCCTTTGGCCGGCCCCACGGGCCGCCGCCGACTGGGCTTCCTCTTGCCGACCACCGGCGGGTCAGGGCCTGCGGCCCCGCCGGGCGCCGGCAGGTGCCCGGCTCGGGGGCACCCGGGGTTACGGGGTCGTGGGGAGGGCTCCCGTGCGGTAGATCGTGCCGGCGCACGCGTTGGGGATCGTCGTGTCCGCCGCGGCCGGTTCGCCGACCTCGGGGGTGTGGCTGAGGACCACACTCGCCTCCGGCTTGAGCGTCGTGCCACCCGTGCCGCCGCCCGCGGTGCCGCCGCCGCCCGCCGTCTCGCCGTCGGGGTTGCCGGCCGCGCCGGCGCCCGAGGACTCGGCCTTGGCGCTCTTCGTGTCCGTGCCCTCCGCCGGCGGCGTCGCGCCCTGGGACGGCGTGCCGCCCGGCTCCGGGGAGGCGGTGGGGGCCGCGCAGCCCCCCGCCCTGCCGTCGGCCGGGACCCAGGCGAACTTCACCTCGTACGCCTGTCCCGGTTTGAGGATCAGCCGCTCCTCGTCGAGCGTCGGGGCGGGCAGGCCCGTGGCCGCGTCGCCCGTCGTGTGGTCGACCACCTGGATGCGGGAGCTCTCCGCGCCGCCCTTCGCGGTGGCCATGACCCCACCGCCACCGTCGACCGTGCAGTCGCTGCGCGAGGTGTTGACGACGCGGAAGGCGCCGTAGACCTTGCCGTCGCGGTCGGCGGGGGCGGTGTAGGCCGTGCCCCGGCCGAGCTGGTCGCGGGAGCACAGGGGCGAGGAGACGGCCATGGTCCCGGTCGGGTCGGCGGAGCCGGCCGGGGCCGTGCCGCGCGGCTCCTGGGGCTCGCCGGGTTTCGTTCCGCTCCGGTCGGAGCGGGGCCCGTCCCCGGGCTCGGTGCCGGGCCGCCGGTGCGAGTGGTCGTGGCCGGGGGCGGAGTCCATCACCCCGTCCATGCCGCCGGGGTCGCGCTGGCCGTGGCCGGCGTTGGCGGGGCGGTCCCCGGCGACGTCGGCGGAGCGCGCCACGTGCACCAGCGCGGGCACGGCCGTGCCCGCCAGGATCACCGCCGCGGCGGCGCCCACCAGCGCCTGCCGCCGCCGGGCGCGCCGCGCGGGGACCGCGCGCCGCAGTTTGGCGAGGGCCTCGGGCCGGGGATCGATCCCCTCCACGACATCGTGGAGCAGCCGGCGCAGCGCCTCCTCGTCCAGGGGGACGACGGGACCCTCCCCGGGCCCCTCCCCGGCGCGCTCGCCGCCCCCCTCACCGGCGGCGAAACGGTCGTCGAACCGGCCGTCCGAACGGCCGCTGTCACGGGAGGTGTCGGGCATGTCCGCTACGCCAAGTCGTCCGTGGAGCCGGCGGAAAGCGCCGGCGGCTGCGTCATGGTCATCCACCGCACGTTCATCCACCACGTGGTCGCCGTCCGCCGCGCGGCCGTTCACCGCGTGGCCGTCCGCCGCGTGGACATCGCGTTCCGTGGGCGCGCCGGGCCCCTCCGCGGGGCCGTCCGGCGGCCAGGGGGTCTCGTCGGTCATGCGGGGGCCTCCATGGCGACGCGCAGCGCCGCGATGCCCCGCGAGCCGTAGGCCTTCACCGAGCCCAGGGATATCCCGAGCGTCTCGGCCACCTGCGCCTCCGTCATGTCGGCGAAGTAGCGCAGCACGAGCACCTCGCGCTGCCGGCGCTGAAGGCCCCGCATCGCCTTGATGAGCTGATCGCGCTCCAGCTGCTCGTACGCGCCCTCCTCCGCGCTCGCCATGTCCGGCATCGGCTTGGAGAGCAGCTTCAGGCCGAGGATGCGGCGGCGCAGCGCCGAGCGGGAGAGGTTGACGACGGTCTGGCGGAGGTAGGCGAGGGTCTTCTCGGGGTCGCGGACCCGCCCCCGCGCCGAGTGGACGCGGATGAACGCCTCCTGGACCACGTCCTCGCAGGAGGCGGTGTCGTCGAGCAGCAGGGCCGCCAGGCCGAGCAGCGACCGGTAGTGGGCGCGGTAGGTCTCGGTGAGGTGGTCGACGGTGGTGCCCACGGCCATCGCGTCGTCAGCGCCCTCGCGCTGCGACGGAATGCCGGCGGCCGTCCCCGCCGCGCCGGCGGCCCCCGCGGCCCCGGGCGTCCCCGCCGCGGGCATGGGCGCGATCACCGGCATGCCCCCCGGCGCGCGTACCGCGGAACGCCCCGACGGACGGGCCGGCGACTGGACCGGCACATGGACCGACGCACCGCCGGCCGCTCGCCCGCGAGAGCCGAACGGCGGCCGCAGAACCGCGGTGCCGCTCCCGGGAGCCGTCGCCATGCCCAGAACCTCTGCCACGCATGTTGGACACGCTCCCCCCCGTCAGGGTTGTACGCGCGCGCCACCGCCTTTGATGTTGAATCAAATGCCCGCATGCGCACCAGATTTCCTCAATGCCCCATTTTTTCCAGCGACTTTGAGAGACGGCAGCAAAGACGCTCCCCGCCGGTCCGCGGTTGCGGCGGGCGAGGAGCGTCCAGTCGAACAGACCGGCGCCGGGGAGTTCAAGTGGCCTGGACCAAGGTCTTGATCACAGGCTCCGTACGGGGCAGCGAGCGGAGCTCACCGCGCCCCGAGGTCCGCCGCCACGACCTCCGCGATCTGCGCCGTGTTGAGCGCCGCGCCCTTGCGCAGATTGTCACCGCAGACGAAGAGCTCCAGCGCGCAGGGGTCGTCCAGCGAGCGCCGTACCCGCCCCACCCAGGTCGGGTCCGTGCCCACGACGTCCGCCGGCGTCGGGAACTCCCCCTCCCCCGGGTTGTCGCACAGCACCACGCCCGGCGCCGTACGGAGGATCTCGTGGGCCGCGGCGACGGTCACCTCGTTCTCGAACCGCGCGTGCACGGCCAGCGAGTGCGTGGTGACCACCGGGACCCGTACGCAGGTCGCGGTCACCCGCAGCTCCGGCAGCCCCAGGATCTTGCGGGACTCGTTGCGGACCTTGAGCTCCTCGGAGCTCCAGCCGTCCTCCCGGAGCGAGCCCGCGAACGGCACCACGTTGAGCGCCAGGGGCGCCGGGAACGGACCGGTGTCGCCGACCGCCCGCCGCACATCGCCGGGCTGCGTGCCCAGCTCCGTGCCGGCGACCTTGGCCAGCTGCTCCCGGAGCGTGTCGACGCCCTCCTTGCCCGCGCCGGAGACGGCCTGGTACGAGGCGACGACCAGCTCGCTCAGCCCGAACTCCGCGTGCAGCGCGCCGATCGCGACGATCATCGAGAGCGTGGTGCAGTTGGGGTTGGAGATGATGCCGCGCGGGCGCATCCGCGCGGCGTGCGCGTTCACCTCGGGCACCACCAGCGGCACGTCCGGGTCCATCCGGAACGCGCCCGAATTGTCCACGACCACCGCGCCCTTGGCCGCGGCGATCGGCGCCCAGCGGGCGGAGACCTCGTCCGGGACGTCGAACATCGCCACGTCGACGCCCTCGAACACGTCCTCGCCCAGCGCGACGACCTCCACCTGCTCACCGCGCACGGTCAGCTTGCGGCCGGCCGAACGGGGCGAGGCGATCAGCCGGATCTCGCCCCAGATGTCGGCGCGCTCGGACAGGATGCCGAGCATGACCGTGCCGACCGCGCCGGTGGCACCGACGACGGCCAGCGTGGGCTTCCCGGCCCGGGCCGGGGGGCCACCGGCGGCACGGGCGTCGACGGCCCACGGCTCACCCGCGCCCGATCCCATGCCGCCGGTGGCCGGGTTCATCGCCCGGTCCCGCCGTAGACCACGGCCTCGTCCGTCTCGCTGTCCAGGCCGAAGGCGCTGTGCACGGCGCGCACGGCCTCGTTGACGTCGTCGGCGCGGGTGACGACCGAGATGCGGATCTCGGAGGTCGAGATGAGCTCGATGTTCACGCCCGCGTTGGACAGCGCCTCGAAGAAGCCGGCGGTGACCCCGGGGTTGGTCTTCATGCCCGCGCCGACCAGCGAGATCTTGGCGATCTGGTCGTCGTAGCGGAGCGACTCGAAGCCCACGGCGCCCTTGGTGCGCTCCAGCGCCTCCATGGCCTTGCGGCCCTCCGCCTTGGGCAGCGTGAAGGAGATGTCGGTGAGGCCGGTGGACGCGGCGGAGACGTTCTGCACCACCATGTCGATGTTGACCTCGGCGTCCGCGATGGCGCGGAAGATCGTCGCGGCCTCGCCCGGCTTGTCCGGCACCCCGACGACCGTGATCTTGGCCTCGGAGGTGTCGTGTGCGACGCCCGAGATGATCGCCTGCTCCACCTTCTGGTCCCCTTGCGGCTCGTTGCTGACCCAGGTGCCCTGCAGTCCGGAGAAGGACGAGCGGACATGGATCGGGATGTTGTATCGGCGTGCGTACTCGACGCAGCGGTGCAGCAGCACCTTGGAGCCGGAGCTGGCCAGCTCCAGCATGTCCTCGAACGAGATCCAGTCGATCTTGCGGGCCTTCTTCACGACCCGCGGGTCGGCGGTGAACACGCCGTCCACATCGGTGTAGATCTCGCAGACCTCGGCGTCCAGCGCGGCGGCCAGCGCCACGGCGGTCGTGTCCGAGCCGCCCCGGCCGAGGGTGGTGATGTCCTTCTTGTCCTGGGACACGCCCTGGAAGCCGGCGACGATCGCGATGTTGCCCTCGTCCAGGGCCGTACGGATGCGGCCCGGCGTGACATCGATGATCCGTGCTTTGTTGTGGACCGAGTCGGTGATGACTCCGGCCTGGCTACCGGTGAACGACTGCGCCTCGTGCCCGAGGTTTTTGATCGCCATCGCCAGCAGTGCCATGGAGATACGCTCTCCGGCGGTCAGCAGCATGTCGAACTCACGCCCGGCAGGGATCGGGGATACCTGCTCGGCGAGATCGATCAACTCGTCCGTCGTGTCGCCCATCGCCGAGACCACGACGACCACCTGGTGGCCGTTCTTCTTGGCTTCGACGATTCGCTTGGCGACGCGCTTGATGCCTTCGGCATCCGCAACGGAGGAGCCGCCGTACTTCTGCACGACAAGGCCCACGTGCGCTCCTCGACTTGTGTCTTCCGGGGGTCCTGGCATCCGTTGGCAGGACCCTACGGTCCGGCTCAGTCTAACGAGCGGGCGGAATCCGCCCTCCCGATATCGGATGGTGAGACGAGCGACGGCCGGCGGCCGGCTCGGCGGGGTTTCTGCCCGCACCGACCCCGGGCAACCGGATTATGTCCCAGCTCACAGCGGGTACGGGGGCGGGTACGGGTGGTGGCTCGCCGCCGGCGGGGGCGGTGCTCCGGCTCTTCCCCGGCCCGGGAACGGGGCGCCGCACCCGGAAGCGGAACCTCCGGCCAGGCCGGCACGGCACGTACGGGCCCGGCTCGCCGGAAAGGTCAGGACCGGCCCGCGCGCGAGCGCTCGGCCGCCGCCGCCCGGGAGCGTTCGGCCCGCAGCCCCAGCGGCGCGGCGATCTCCGCGGCCATCACCCGGCCCGCCTCCTCCGCGAGGCTCTCGTCGTCGCCCGGGGTGTCCGTGTCGAGCCCGTCCAGCTCCTCCAGCGGGCTGCCCGTACGGATGTGGGCCAGCAGCGACTGCAGGGCGCGCAGCGCGGCCGAGGCGGTGGGACCCCAGTTGGAGAAGTACGAGAACTGCCACCACCACAGGGCCTCGGTGACCCGGCCCGCCCGGTAGTGGGCCATCCCGTGCCGCAGATCCGTGATGATGTCCGCGAGATCGTCGGAGATCCGGCAGGCCACGGGCGTGCTGCGGGGCACGTACGGGTCGAACACCTCGGAGTAGACGTCCGCCGGGTCGAGCAGCACCGCGAAGCGTTCCCGCAGCTCGTCGACGTCGTCCGGCTCCGGGCCGGTGTCCGCCTCGTAGCGCTCGTCCGGGACGATGTCCTCGTGCGCGCCGAGCCGGCCGCCGGCCAGCAGCAGCTGGGAGACCTCCAGCAGGAGGAACGGGATCGCACTGCCCGGCTCGTCGCCCCTGGCCACCTCGGTGACCGCGACGATGAAGCTCTCCACCTGATCGGCGATCTGTACGGCGAAGCTGTCCGGATCGTGCTGTACGGCGTGGAGCGTGGCATCAGACATGGAGAAGTCGTCTCCCTTCGCAGGCGCGGCCCCGCATGGCCCCGCCGGAGGCAGCCGCGGCCGCGACCGGCTCCGCACGGCGGAGACGGCGGCGGCCGGACTCGGTCTCACACATCCAGGAGTCGCCTCCCCTCGAAGGCCCGGCCCAAGGTGACCTCGTCGGCATATTCCAAATCTCCCCCCACGGGGAGGCCGCTGGCCAGCCGAGTGACCTTCAGGCCCATCGGCTTCACCATACGGGCGAGGTAGGTCGCCGTCGCCTCCCCCTCCAGATTGGGGTCGGTGGCCAGGATCAGCTCGGTGACGGTGCCGTCGGCCAGGCGGGCCAGCAGCTCCCGTATCCGCAGGTCATCGGGGCCCACGCCCTCGATCGGGCTGATCGCCCCGCCGAGCACGTGGTAGCGGCCCCGGAATTCCCGGGTCCGCTCGATCGCCACGACGTCCTTGGGCTCCTCGACGACGCAGATGACCGCCCGGTCACGGCGCGGGTCCTGGCAGACCCGGCACTGCTCCTCCTGCGCGACGTTCCCGCACACGGAACAGAACCGGACCCTCGCCTTGACCTCCATCAGCGCGTTCGCGAGACGGCGCACGTCCGTCGGCTCCGCCTGGAGGATGTGGAAGGCGATCCGCTGCGCGCTCTTGGGACCGACGCCGGGCAACCTGCCCAGCTCGTCGATGAGGTCCTGGACCACGCCTTCGTACACGGACTGCCTTCCCTGCTTCCTGTGTGGTTCGTCCACTCACGCTGTACGTACGTCGTGTACGCACTTCGTACGCTAGTTGATGCGCGAGTAAGGCGGGGGTGAGAACGGTGAACCGGGCGGGTGGCCCGGTTCACCGAGCCGGTGGGCGGCCCGGGCGTCCGGCTGGCCGAGCGGGGCCGGGCCGGGCCGCCGGGGCTGGCCGTGCGCGCGGGGCCGGGGCGGCGCCGGCGAGCTGGGCCGGGGCCGGCCGTGCCGGGCTGGGGCCGAGCCGGGCCCCGGGGGCTCAGAACGGCAGGCCGGGGATGCCGCCGCCGCCCAGGCCCTGGGCCAGCGGGCCCAGCTTCTGCTGCTGCAGCGCGTGCGCGTTCTCGTTCGCGGCCTGCACGGCGGCGACGATCAGGTCCGCGAGGGTCTCGGTGTCCTCCGGGTCGACGGCCTTCGGGTCGATGACCAGGCCGCGGAGCTCTCCGGAGCCGGTCACGGTGGCCTTCACCAGGCCGCCGCCGGCCTGGCCGTCCACCGCCGTGGCCGCCAGCTCCTCCTGCGCCCTGGCGAGGTCCTCCTGCATCTTCTGGGCCTGCTGAAGCAGCTGCTGCATGTTGGGCTGACCACCGGGGATCACGAGGGCTCCTGCGCGGCTCGGGAACGGTTTTCCGTCTGACAGCCCGAGCGTAACGCTCGCCGCTCGGCTTTACCCGACGTCCCCGTTGTCGCTTGTCCGTGAGCTGCGCCCGCCCTCCGGGCTCGGTCCGCGCGACGTCCCCGTTGCGGCTTGTCCGTGACGTGACCGTCGCCACGTGTCCGCCCCGAAGGGGCGGGGTCTTTCCCCGGCCGTCAGGCCGGACTCCCTCTCCCCGCCCCGAAGGGGCGGGAATCTTTGCCCCGGCCTTCGGCGCGGGCCACCACCTCACCCCCGGCCGAAGGCCGGGGAATCCTTTCCCGCGCCTCCGGCACGAAGCCCCTTTTCCCGCCCCTTCGGGGCGAAACCCCATTCCCCCGCCCCAAAGG
>NZ_JBPQTV010000278.1:0-8602 GCF_051386515.1 Streptomyces sp. URMC 123
GCAGCACGCCCTGGCGGGCCCACGGCATCAGATAGCCGTTGTCCGGCACCGGGTGCCCGAGCTCCTCGTGCATCTCCTTGTAGATGTTCCGCAACGACGGCGGCGTCCTGACCCCGGGGCGCACCGAGAAGCAGAGGCCATGGCCCTGGCCCTCCCCGTGGTAGGGGTCCTGCCCGAGGATGAGCACCTTCACCTGGTCGTACGGGGTCGCGTCCAGGGCGGCGAATACCTCCTCGCGTGGGGGATAAACCGGCCCCCTGGCCCGCTCCTCCTCGACGAACTCGGTGAGCTCCTTGAAGTAGGGCTTCTCCAGCTCCTCACCGAGGACACCGCGCCAGGACTCGGGCAGCATGTCGGTCACGTGAACAACCTCCGGGATGTGATGCGTTCTCCACCACAGAACCTACCGGCGGCCACTGACAACGCCGCCCCGGAGGCACCCGGGCCGGAGGCATGAGGGCCTCGGCCCCTTGCGTACCGGGCCTCAGCCGACGCCCGCGTTGAGGAAGATCCCGCCGTCGACGACCAGCGTCTGGCCGGTGATCCAGCCGGCCCGCTCGGAGAGCAGGAACTCCGCCGCCCCGCCGATGTCCTCCGGCGCCCCCAGGCGCCCCAGCGGGTAGGCGGCCGCGGCCTCCTCCTCCCGGCCCTCGTACAGCGCCTTGGCGAACTTCGTCTTCACCACGGCCGGAGCGATGGCATTGACCCGCACGGCCGGCGCCATCTCGTGCGCGAGCTGAAGGGTGAGGTTGATCATGGCGGCCTTGCTCATGCCGTACGCGCCCACGAACGGCGAGGCGTTGACCCCGGCGATCGAGGCGATGTTCACGATGGCGCCGCCGTGGTCCTTCTGCCACGCCGCCCAGGTCCGCTGGGCGAAGCCCAGCGCCGAGAGCACATTGGTCTCGAACACCTTGCGCACCACGGCGAGGTCGAGATCGGCCAGAGGGCCGAAGACCGGGTTGGTGCCGGCGTTGTTGACGAGGTGGTCGAGCCGGCCGAAGGCCGCCATGGTCCGCTCGACGGCCTCGGCCTGGTGGGCCTCGTCATGGGCCTTGCCGGCGACGCCGATGACCGTGGGGCCGCCGTCGTCGAGGGGGCTCGCGGCGGACAGTCGCTCGACGGCCTCCTGGAGCGCCTCCTCGCCGCGGCCGGTGACACAGACCCGGTGGCCGCGCGCCACGAGCGCCTCGGCGATGCCGTAGCCGATGCCGCGGCTGGCGCCGGTGACGAGCGCGACCCGCCCGCCGTCCGGGCCCTCCTCGCCGGCGCGGGCGCCGTCTGCACCCTCCTCGCCGGCGCGGGCGCCGGCCGGGTGATTGTCGCTGCGAGCGGTCATGGTGTCGAGGTCCCCGTTCAGTTGAGCGGTCCGCCGGCCACGTACAGCACCTGGCCCGAGACGAATCCGGCGGCCTCGCCGGTGAAGAAGGCGATGGCGTTCGCGATGTCCTCCGGCCGCCCCACCCGCTGGACCGGGATCTGGCTCGCGGCCGCGGCCTGGAACTCCTCGAAGCCCATGCCCACGCGGGCGGCCGTGGCGGCGGTCATGTCGGTGGCGATGAAGCCGGGGGCCACGGCGTTCACGGTGATGCCGAACTTGCCCAGCTCGATCGCGAGGGTCTTGGTGAAGCCCTGGATGCCGGCCTTGGCGGCCGAGTAGTTGGCCTGGCCGCGGTTGCCGAGGGCGGAGCTGCTGGAGAGGTTGACGATCCGGCCGAAGCCGGCGTCCACCATGTGCTTCTGGCAGGCGCGCGCCATCAGGAACGCACCGCGCAGATGGACGTTCAGCACGGTGTCCCAGTCGGTGTCGCTCATCTTGAACAGCAGGTTGTCGCGGAGCACGCCGGCGTTGTTGACCAGGACGGTGGGCGGGCCGAGCTCGGTGACGATCCGGCCCACGGCCTCCTCGACGCGCGCGGAGTCCGCCACGTCGCAGCCCACCGCCAGCGCGGTGCCGCCCGCCGCCGTGATCTTCTCGACGGTGTCGCCGCACGCCGCTTCATCGAGGTCGAGCACGGCGACGGCCCGGCCCTCGGCCGCCAGCCGGACGGCGGTGGCCGCGCCGATGCCCCGGGCGGCCCCCGTCACGATCGCGACGCGCTGATCTTCGGTGGACATGCTGGTCTCCTCGCGCTCGGCCGGTGCGCCCCCGACGCCCCGCGGAACCGGGGCGGCCCCGCGGACGGGCCCCTGAGCGACCACTGATGAGCAATCGCCGATGAGCAACCGCTTAGTAGGGGGCCGACGAAACGCTAGAAGTCCCGGCACACCGTGTCAACGGGCCGGGGGCCGGGGCCGGGGACGCGCCCGCCCGGCCGGGGCGCTCAGCGCACCAGCAGGTCCAGCAGGCGCCGCGCCTCCACCTCGGGGTCGGCCGTCAGGCCGGTGTGCACCGGGCCGGGCTGGACGACCGTGGAGCGGGGGGCGATCAGCCAGCGGAAGCGCCGGCCCGCGTCGTCGCCGGCGGCCTGGCCGGCCGGCTCCCCGCCCCGGCACACGCACTCGACCGCGTGCAGCGCCGCCCGCACCCCGGCGATGTCCACCTCGGGGTCGAGGGCCCGCAGCCGGGCCTCGTCGAGATGGGTCACCGCGGTGACGAAGGAGCGCGCCCGGCAGTAGAGCACCACACCCGCGTTGATGAGCTCGCCGCGCTCGACCCGCGGCACGACCCGCAGCAGCGCGTACTCGAAGACGTCGCGGGGGCCGGCGTTACGCCCGTTCACTTCGCGTCCTTCCGGTGCAGCCGAGCGGTGAGCCACCCCGGGGCCTGCGAGGGCCTGGGCTCCGTCCGTTCGCCCACGGTGATCCGCTCGTGCATCGTACCGGCGCGGGCGAGCAGCGCCTCCACATAGGCGCGGCGCACCTCGTCGGGGCCGGCGAAGCCCGGCTCGTCGACGAGCCACGCGTCGGGCACCAGCGCGGTGACGGCGGTGAGCAGCTCCTCGGTGACGCGCGGGGCGAGCTCGGCGGCGGCGGCCGCGATGTCCGGGCCGAACGGCGCGAGGGCGTGGTCGGAGGCGTCGTACGGCTTGCCGGCCGCGGTGGCGGCGGAGGGCCAGTTGTGGTGCCAGATCATGGTGGCGCCGTGGTCGATCAGCCAGAGGTCGCCGTGCCAGACGAGCATGTTGGGGTTGCGCCAGGAGCGGTCGACGTTGTTGATGAGCGCGTCGAACCAGACCACCCGGCCGGCCTCCGCGGGCGACACCTCGTAGGCGAGCGGATCGAAGCCCAGCGAGCCGGGCAGGAAGTCCATGCCGAGGTTCAGCCCGCCGCTGGCCTTGAGGAGCGCCTGCACCTCCTGGTCGGGCTCGCTCAGCCCGATCACCGGATCGAGCTCGATGGTGACCAGCTCCGGCACCCGCAGGCCCAGCGCGCGGCCCAGCTCACCGCAGATGATCTCGGCGACGAGGGTCTTGCGGCCCTGTCCCGCGCCGGTGAATTTCATGACGTACGTGCCACAGTCGTCGGCCTCGACGATCCCGGGCAGCGAGCCGCCCTCACGCAACGGCGTGACATAGCGGGTGGCGGTGACTTCGGTCAGCATTACGCCAGGTTACGGGGGCCTTGCGGGCGAATCACGCGGGTTTCCCCGCGGAAGTGGACCACGGCCGCCCCGCGGACGGTGAACATCGGACGGGTCGGCGCCGTACCTGTGGACTGAACCGGCCGCAGCACCGCCGGTCGTACGGCGATCCACCACGAAAGGGACGCACACCATGACGGAATCTCAGGGGAGCGGGCGGATGCCGAGCCGCCGCGGCGTGGTCGTCGCGGCAGGGGCGGCCGGGCTCGTCGCCGCGCTCGCCGCCTGCGGCTCGGACGAGTCCAAGCCGTCGGGCACCGCGGACACCGGCGAGCGGACGGGCGGGGACCCGGCGCGGCCGCCGCAGGCGGGCTCCGGGACGGTCCTCGCGCGCACGTCCGAGATCCCGGAGGGCGGCGGCAAGGTCTTCCCCGATCAGAAGGTCGTGGTGACCCAGCCCAGCGCCGGCCGGTTCCTGGCGTTCTCATCGATCTGCACCCACCAGGGCTGTCCGGTCAAGGACGTCACCAACGGCCTGATCAACTGCCCCTGTCACGGCAGTACGTTCGACATCGCGGACGGGAGCGTGAAGAAGGGACCCGCCACGCGCCCCCTGCCGGCGGCGAAGGTGTCGGTCCAGGGCGACTCGATCACCCTCGCCTGACCGGCCGCCGCGAACGGCGCCCGCCCTTGCGCCCCGCGCCCCGCGCCCCGCCCTTGCGCCGCGCGGGCGCCGGCGCGATGATTCCCGAGGACCTGACGGATCGTCAGGCTTGATGGATCACGGCGGCGCTGGCCGCGTACCCGGAGGTCACGGATGACCGGCGCGGAGGGATCGGCCCAGCGGCGGGGCCGGCGCGTGATGATGGCACCGGACGAGATCCACGCCTTTCTGAGCGAGCGGCGCACCTGCCGGGTCGCGACGGTGGGCCGCGACGGCGCCCCGCACGTGAGCCCGCTGTGGTTCTGCTGGGACGGCTCCGCGCTGTGGCTGCACTCCCTCGTCCGCAGCCGCCGCTGGGCCCACCTGCGCCGCGACCCCCGGCTGGCGGTGGTCGTCGACGACGGGCGGGAGTACGGCGAGCTGCGCGGGGTGGAGCTGGCGGGGCGGGTGGAGGTCGTCGGCGAGGTGCCACGCCGGGGCGCGCCGGCGTCGTCCCCCGCGCTCGAACGGGTCGAGCGGCTGTTCGCCGCCAAGTACTTCGGCCTGACCGAGATGCCGTACGACGGCCGCCACGGGTGGCTGCGGCTCGTTCCCGAGGAGACGCTCTCCTGGGACTTCCGCAAGCTCGACGGCCGCTTCACCGCGAGCTGAACGGCGACTTCGCGGCGGGCCGGGCGGTCGGCCGTCGACTGCCGGCCGCCGGCTCGCCACGGGCCCGGTAGCCGGTCGGCCGCAGGCCGGGCGGCCGACTCGCCGCGGGCCGGGAGCCCGTTCTCACCTTCCGGACGGGCCGGTCCCCGCGTCCGCCGCGCCGGGCACCGAGCCGGCCGCGGCCCGCAGCGCCGTCACCGCGGCCCGGATCGACGGGCGGCGGTCCGCGTCGATCCGCCAGACCGCGTACACATGCCGCTTCATGGTGTGCCGCACCGGGATCACCCGCACCCCCGGCGGCACCGGGCCGCGGCCGAGCCGGGGCGCGATCGCGACCCCCAGGCCGGCGGCCACCAGGGCCAGCTGGGTGTGGTGCTCCTCCGCCGTGTGGGACACCCGGGGCTCGATGCCCGCGCCGCGCAGGGTGAACATCAGCCAGTCGTGGCAGAACTCGCCCTGCGGCCAGGAGATCCACTCGTCGGTCGCGAAGTCCTCGAGCTCGACCACCGCGCGGTCGGCGAGGGGGTGGTCGGCGGGCAGGGCGACATCGGCCGGGTCGTCCAGCAGGGGCGCCTTGGCCAGTCCTTCGGGCATGGAGAGCGGCTTGTTGTACCAGTCGAGCACCACGGCCAGGTCGATGTCACCGCGCACCGCGCGGGGCACCGCCTCGTCGGGCTCCATCTCCTGGAGCCGGGTGCGCAGCTGGGGGTGGTCGACGCGGAGAGCGGCGAGGGCGGCGGGGAAGAGCCCGCGGGCCGCCGTCGGGAACGCGCCGAGGAGCAGTTCGCCCACGGCCTGGCCGCGATGGGCCTCCAGATCGGCCTGGGCGAGCTCGACCTGGGAGAGAATCCGGGAGGCGTGTTCGGCGAGCAGCCGGCCGGCGTCGGTGAGGCGGATGCCCCGGCCGTTCTTGGCCAGCAACTGCTGGCCCGCCTCCCGCTCCAGCTTGGCCAGTTGCTGGGAGACGGCGGACGTCGTGACGTGCAGGCCGTCGGCGGCGCCGCTCACCGAACCGTGGCGGGCGACGGCGTCCAGCGTCCGAAGGCGGTCCAGGTTCAACATGTAAGAGATTCTAAGTTATGGGGCGCAAATAATCTCGCTTGTCCTTAGAGGTTGCCCCAGGCCATCGTGGTGTCCATGACCAGCGCCACCCCACCGGCTCCAGCAGCCGCAGCCGCCTCTCCGGACCCGATCGCATCAGGAGACGCCACCTCCCCTGGAGGCTCCGCGGCCCCGAAAGCCTCCACGACCCCCACGGCCCTCGCGGCTCCGCCGGCCGGCCCGCGCCGCCTCGCCCTCGACTGGCGCATCCGCTTCGCCGCCCTCTGCCTGATCTGGGGCTTCAGCTTTCTCCTGATCAAGGTGGGCACGCAGGCGTACGCGCCGCTCCAGGTGACGCTGGGCCGCATGGTGTTCGGCACCGCCGTGCTGGCGATCGTCCTGATGGCGAAGCGGGAGCGGCTGCCGCGCGGGGTGCGCGCCTGGGCCCACCTCACCGTCGCCGCGTTCTTCCTCAACGCCCTGCCGTTCACCCTGTTCGCCTACGCCGAGCTGACGATCCCGTCCACGCTGGCCGGCATCTGCAACGCCACCACCCCGCTGTGGGGCATGGCCCTGTCCGTGGTGAGCCTGTCGGAGGACCGGCCGACCCGCCGCCGGGTGGCGGGCCTGGGCCTCGGTTTCGCCGGCGTCCTGGTGGTGCTCGGCGCCTGGCAGGGCTTCTCCGGCCAGGACCCGGCGGGCACCGTGATGGCGCTGGTCGCCTCGCTCAGCTACGCCGTCGGCTGGATCTACGTCCGGCGCACGCTCACCGGCTCCGGCAGTTCGAACCTCTCCATGGCGGGCGCGCAGCTGCTGCTCGGCACGGTGCAACTGGCGCTGGTCACCCCGCTGTTCACCTCCCTGCCCACCTCGTTCCCGATCGCGCCGCTGCTGTGTGTGGTGGCCCTGGGGGCCGTCGGCACCGGCATCGCGTTCCTGGTGCAGTACGGGCTCGTCGCCGAGGTCGGCCCGACGACGGCCACCCTGGTCACCTACTTCACCCCGGTCATCGCCACGGCCGCGGGGGTGCTGCTGCTCGACGAGCGGCTCACCTGGAACACGCCGGTGGGGGCGCTGATCGTGCTGATCGGTGCCGCGCTGACCCAGGGCGGCGGCGGGTCGGGGGCCCCGGGCCGGGCGCGCGCCCGGCTGCGCGGACGAAGCCGCTCGCGGTCGCGGGCGGGCACGGGCGCCCGGTCGTAGCGCGCCCGGACGCAGCGCCTCGGCCCTGGCGCCTCAGCCATGGCGCCTCAGTCATAGCGCCCCCCGGGTGCCGGGCTGAGCGCTTCGGCCACCGCGTCGGCCAGCGGTTCCACGTCGTGGAGCGTCAGCGTCGACACGGTGATCCGCACGCCCGGGGGCGAGGACAGCCGGAACCGGGCCCCCGGGGAGACCGCCCAGCCGCGCCGCAGCAGCCCGGTCACCACACCCGTCTCGTCGGAGACGGGCACCCACACATTCATTCCGGTGCGACCTCGGGCCGCCACCCCGCGCTCGTTCAGCGCCCGGACGAGGGCGTCCCGGCGGGCGCCGTAGGAGCCGGCGACCTCGGCCGTGTCCACGGCGCCCGAGGCCCACAGATGGGCCACGGCGCCCTGCAGCAGATGGCTCACCCAGCCCGCGCCGAGCCGCTGCCGGCCGCTGACCCGGTCGATCGTCACGCGGTCCCCGGTCAGGACCGCGAGCCGCAGATCGGGCCCGTACGCCTTGGCCGTGGAGCGCACCAGCGCCCAGCGCTCCCGGCCCGCCGAGAGCGGGTGCAGCGGCTCGTCGACGATGGCATGGCCGTGGTCGTCCTCGATGAGGAGCACCTCGGGGCGGCGCGCCAGGATGTCGCGCAGCGCGCGGGCGCGCGCGGGGCTCACGGCGGCGCCCGTCGGATTCTGCGCCCGCGCCGTCACCACGACCGCCCGGGCGCCGGCGGCCAGGGCGCCGGTGAGGCGGTCGGGCAGCGGCCCCTCGTCGTCGACGGCGCAGGGCACCGGCCGCAGCCCCAGCGCGGGGATCAGATCGAGCAGGCTGCCCCAGCCCGGGTCCTCCACGACCACCGCGTCGCCCGGTCGCAGATGGGCCATCAGCACGCGTTCGATGGCGTCGAGCGACCCGGAGGTCAGGGCGATCGGGCCCGGCGGCACGCCATCGGCCTCGAAGGCGGCGCGGGCGGCGCGCTCCAGGCCCGAGTCGACCGGCCGGTCGCCGTAGAGGGTGGGCCGCTCGTCATAGCGCCGGGCCGCCGCGGCGAGGGCCGGCCCCAGCCGCGGCAGCAGCGCGGCGTCGGGGTTGCCCGTGAGGTCGCGCACCCCCGGCGGCACCTCGACGTGGATCGCCCCGCGCGGCGCGGTGGCCGGGCGGGCCCGCACCCGGCTGCCCCGGCGCCCGGCGGTCTCGATCACCCCCCGTTCGCGCAGGGAGCGATAGGCCGCCGCCACGGTGTTCGGGTTCACCCCCAGCTCCTCGGCGAGCTCGCGGAGCGGTGGCAGCGGCTGACCGGGGCTCAGCTCACCGGAGCCGACGGCGAACTCGACGCTGGCCGCGATCTCCGCTGCGCGCCGACCCGTGATGCGATAATCTCCTAGCACAAAACAGATTATGCACTAGTGCAGAACAGTTGGGGGATGAAACGGCATGACGGATCTCTCTCCGGCGGGCGCGGGCAGCGCGCCGACCGCCATGACGACCGGTGCGCCGACCGACGGCCCGGCCGCCGCGCCGACCGAAACCCC
>NZ_JBPQTV010000279.1:0-8571 GCF_051386515.1 Streptomyces sp. URMC 123
GTGTATAAGAGACAGCCCCCACCCCGAGGAGCTCCCGCATGCGTCGCCCCTGGACCAACGCCCTGCGCTGGACGGCCGCCCTGGCCGCCGCCGGCGCCCTGATGACCGGTTGCGGACCGGGTCCGACCGGCTCCGGGGGCGAGCGAGCCGCGGGCGGGGACGCCGCGGCGAGCCTGCCGCCGGTCGCCCCGGTGGCCGCCGCCGACACCGTCACCGACGTCCACGGCGTGAAGGTCGCCCCCCGGCAGAAGCCGCGGCGCGTGGTCTGTCTCGTCGCCCTCTGTGACGACATGCTGGCCGAGCTCGGCATGGAGCCGGTCGCCACCAACTCCGCCCTGCTGGCCCACCCCAAGTTCCTCGGCAAGGACAGGGCGGGCCGCGTCCCCGTCGTGCCGGGCGGCTTCCTCAGCCCCGAGGTCGAGGCGATCCTGTCCCACAAGCCGGACCTCGTCATCGGGCTCAAGGACACGCACGGCAAGCTCGCGCCCGCGCTGGCCGGCGCCACCACGTTCTGGCCGGTGCAGCCCGGCACCTGGCAGGACAGCGTGCGCTATCTGCGCGATCTGGCCGCGCTGACCGGGCGCGGTGACCGGGCCGTCGCCGCCGAGACCCGCTTCCGGCAGAAGCTGGCCGCGGCCCGCGCCGCCCGGAGCGACCGGACCGCGCTCATCGTCTTCGGCAGCGACGAGAACTTCGGCGTGGCCACCCCCGGCAACGACGTCGCCGCCGGGCTCTTCCCCGAGTTCGCCGACTACCCCTGGAAGAGCCGGGGCGTGGAGGGCACCTACAGCCTCGAGGAGATCCTCGCCAAGGACGTCGACGTGCTGTTCGTGGAGACCATCTCCTTCGGCGCCCCGGGGCAGAAGCTGTCCGAGAAGATGGCCAAGAACCCGCTGTGGGCCCGCATACCGGCGGTCCGCAACGGCAAGGTCGTCGAGGTCGACCCCGAGGTGTGGGCCAAGGGCCGGGGCACCCGTTCGCTCGGCATCGTGCTGGACGAGGCCACGGCCGCGCTGCGATGAACGGCCCGGAGGGGCCGGGGGGCCCGAACGGTTCGAACAGCCCGACGTCGTCGGGCAGGCCCGGGGGATCGAAGGGTCCCAGGGGGGCGAAGGGGCCGGACCGCCCGTACGGTCCGTACGGAGTGCGGGCGTGGGCCGGTCTGCCCCTGGTGGCCGCCGTGCTGCTGGCCGTCGCCGCCCTGCTCGCCCTCACCCTCGGCACGCCCGTCGTCCCGCCGCACCGCGTGCCCGGGGCGCTGGCGGGCGGCAGCGGCGGGAGTGACGACCTGGCGACCGTACTGATACGCGAGATCCGGCTGCCCCGACTGCTGCTGGCCCTGGTCGCCGGTGCCTGTCTGGGGGCCGCCGGTCTCGTCCTCCAGGAGGCGCTGCGCAACCCGCTCGCCGTGCCCGAGATGCTCGGTGTCTCCTCCGGCGCCGCCCTGGGGGTTGCCGCGCCTCTCGTCCTCTCCCTCTCCCTGCCGCTGTGGGCCCACCCGCTGCTGGCGGTGGCCGGGGCGGGGCTCGGCGGTGTCCTCACGCTCGCCGCGGCCGGGTTCGGCCGCGGCCCGTCGGCCGTACTGCTGACGGGCGCCGCGGTGGCCGCCGCCCTCCAGGCGGCGCTGCTGGTGCTGATGGTGCTGGCCGATCAGCTGGACCTCCAGCTCATCTACCGCTATCTGCTGGGCAGTTTCGCCGGCCGGGGCTGGGACGCCTGGGGCGGTGTCTGGCCGTGGCTGCTGGCAGCGGCACCGCTGCTCGTGCTCTGTCTACCGGTTCTCGCCGTACTGCGGCTCGGCGACGAGACGGCGGGCGCGTTGGGAGTACGGGTGCGGCGCGCCCGGCTGGCCGCCCTGGCCGTGGCCGTTCTGCTGATCGCGCCCGTCGTGGCGGTGTGCGGCCCGGTCGCGTGGGTGGGCTTTCTCGCCCCGCACCTCGCGCGCCGGCTGCGGCCCGGCGCGGACGTCGTACGCCTGCTGCCCTGGGCGGTGGTCTGGGGGGCCGTGGTGACCGTCTGGGCGGATCTCGCCGCCCGCCTCGCCCTGGCCCCCACCGAGACGCCCGTCGGGGCCTGGACCGCGCTGGTCGGCGTGCCGGTGGGCGTGGCCCTGCTGAAGGCGGGCCGGCGCCCGCGCGAACCGCACGCCCGGAACCGGCCGGGAGCCCCGTACGAGCCGCAGGGTCCGTACGAACCACAGGGCCCGTACGCACCGCAGAACCCGTACGAGCCGTCGGGCGCGTACGAGCCGTCCGGCCGGTCCGTGGCGGTCGGCCCCTACACCGTGGCCGCACCGGCCCGAACGAGCGAGGAGGCGTCGCGCCATGGCCGAACCGGCCGCCCCTGACAGTCCTGTCGCACCGAGCGGGACGAGCGCCGAACCACCGACGAGGAGGACGCGCAGGGGAGTTCGCGCCGCGGACACCCGCTCCCGGCCCGCAGCGGGCGGCAGCGCCGCCGGCGCCGCGGCCTTCTCCGGGTCGCCGGCCGGGGCCGGGGTCACCGGCAGCCGCGGGGGGCCCTTCCGGCGGCGCCCGGCCCGGCGGTTCGCCGCCCTGCTGGCCGCACTCGTCCTGGTCGCCGCCGCCGATCTGCTCGCGGGCCGGGCCGTGTCGCCGGCCGATGTGGGGCAGGTGCTCATCGGCGGCCGGCCGCACGACCCGCTCGCTGCCCACCTCGTTCAGCAACTGCGTCTCCCGCGCGCCCTGGTGGCGCTCGGCGCGGGAGCCGCGCTGGCGGTCGCCGGGCTCGTCCTCCAGTCCGCGCTGCGCAACCCGCTCGCCGGCCCGGAGGTCACCGGGGTGACCCCGGGCGCCGTACTGGGCGCGGTGGTGGCCAGCGGGGCCGGTCTGGCCGGCTGGGCGTCGCCGGGCGCCGTGGTCGTGGCGGCGGTCGTCGGCGGCTTCACCGGCGCGGGACTGCTGTGGCTGCTCGCCGGCCGGGACCGCGGCGACCCGGCGGACGTCGCCGTCCACGGCGTGCTCGTCTCCGCCGTCCTCGGCGGCTCCACCGCCGTCGCCCTGCTGATCGCGCCCGGTGAGATCGGCAGCGTGGTGCAGTGGATGATCGGCACCACCGAGGCCCGCACCTGGGAACACTGGCGACTCCTCTGGCCCTGGACGCTGTTCTGGGGCGCCGCCGCCTGGCTCGCCACCGGCCCGCTGATGCTGCTGCGCTGCGGCGAGGACGTCGCCGAGGCCGCAGGTCTCGTGCCGGCGCGCGCCCGTGCCGGCGCGCTGCTGTGCGCGGTGGCGCTCACCGCGGGCGCCGTCGCGGCGGTCGGGGCGCTCGGCTTCGTCGGGCTGCTCGTGCCGCACGTCGCCCTGGCGCTCTTCGGCGCCGATCTGCGGACCGCCCTGCCCGGCGCGGCGCTGACCGGGGCCGTGGCGGTGTGCGGAGCGGACGCCGCGGCGCAGTTCGCCTCCCGGGCCGTGGGGGAGTGGGGCGCCGATCGCCTCGTCGTGCCCGTGGGCGCGGTGACGACCTTCGTCGGGGCGGCCGTTCTGCTGCTCATCGCCCGCCGCCACACGGTCGAACCCTGAAGCGCGCCTCGCCCCTTCCCGCCGCCGCCCGTCGACTTCCCGGGCGCGTTCCCGCCGCCTCCCGGGCCTTTCGGCCCCGATCGATACCCGTACGAGCCGAGGAGCATCCCGTGTCCCAGCCATTCGCGGTTCCCCCCGCCGCCTCCGACCGGCCTTCGGCCGCCGCCGCTCCCGGGGTGGCGGCGGCCGGTCCACCGCTCGACACTCCGTCCGCCCGCCGCCCCTCCGCGGTGGAGGCGGCCCAGGTGTCCTTCGCGCATCCGGGGCGGCCCGTGCTCGACGCGGTCACCCTGCGGGTCGATCCGGGCGAGCTGGTGGCCCTGGCCGGCCTCAACGGCTGTGGCAAGAGCACCCTCTTGCGGCTGATGGCAGGACTGCTGCGGCCCGCGAGCGGCACCGTACGGGTCATGGGCGAGGACATCACCCGCCTGCCGCGCCGGGCCGCCGCCCGCACGGTGGCGCTGATGCACCAGTCGGCGCCGGTCGTGCCCGGCCTGACCGTACGGCAACTGGTGCGCCAGGGCCGCTACGCGGCCAGGGGCCCGCTGGGCATGCTGCGCGACGGGGATGACGGCGTCGCCCTGCGGGCCCTGCGTGACGTCGGGGTCGAGCAGTGGGCCGACCGGCCGGTCGAGGCGCTGTCCGGGGGCGAACGGCAGCGGGTGCGGCTGGCCATGGCACTCGCCCAGGACACGCCCGTACTGCTGCTCGACGAACCGACCACCTATCTCGATCTGCGCCACCAGCTCGACGTGTTGGAGCTGGTCGTCCGGCTGCGGGCGGAGCGCGGTCTGACGGTCCTCATGGTGCTGCACGACCTCGGACTGGCGGCCCGCTACGCCGAGCGCCTGGTCGCCCTGCGCGGCGGCCGGGTCGCCGCCGACGGCCCTCCCGCCGAGGTGGTGACCCCGGGGCTGCTGCGCGGGGTGTTCGGGGTCGCCGGGCGGGTGGGCCGCGACGCCAAGGGCGGCTGGCCGGTGTGTTACCCGGATCACCCCGTCGAGCTTGCGTAATGACAATCATTTTCATTACTGTTCTCCTGAGGCGCTCGAACGGGCGTCCGACACAACGCCATTGGAGGCATTCATGGAGCAGGAGCAGCACTCGGTGTTCAGCCCGATCGCGGACCCGGGCCAGCTCGCCCACGCGTCGGCCACCCACTCCAACGCGCTCGTCGAGAACCCCTTCGACGACGACCAGGAGTAATCCACCGGACCGCGGGCGGGTCCGCACCGGCACCGAGGCGAGCTCAGGCCAAGAGAGTTCGCGGGGTCGTGCCGGGCCCGCCCCTCCGGTCCGCACCGGCCGGCCGGGAGGCGCGCGCCTCGTGTGCGGCGGCGCACGGCGCGCCGCGCCTCCCGGCCGGTGGCCGGTCACTCACCGACAGGAGAAAGCGTTGATACGACCTCGACTCGCCCCCGGCGTCGCCATCGTCGTCGCCCCCGGGCAACCGCCCGCCGTCCGCACCCCGGACGGCGCGTTCCTGCGCGTCAACGCCGCTCCTGAGGCCGTCGACCGGCTCCGCGCCCATCTGCGGGCGGGGCAGGCGGACGAGCCGCTCGACGCCGACACCGCCCGGCTCCTCGCCGCGTTCCGGCAGGCGGGCTACCTCGTCGAGACCGTGGACACCTCTGACGCCGCCCGCCGCTCCGCCGCGCCCGGGCACGGTTCCGTGACGCCGCCGAGCGGTTCCGCGGCGCCGGCTGGCAGTTCTGTGGTGCCGGATGGCAGTCCTGCGGCGCGGAGCGACAGTTCTGCGGCGCCCGCGCATAGTTCAGCCGAGGCCGGGGGCGACGGTATCGCAGTGCCCTCGGGCAGTTCTGTGGTGCCGGATGGCGGCCCTGGGGCGCGGACCGGCGGTTCTGCCGTGCCCGGCCACCGTACTGTCGAGCCCGAGGGTGACGGTGTCGCGGTGCCCTCGCGTAGTTCTGTGGTGCCAGCTGACAGTCCTGCGGCGCGGACCGGCGGTTCCGCCGTGCCCGTGCACCGTTCTGTCGAGCCCGGGGGTGGCGGTTTCGCGGTGCCCTCGCGTAGTTCTGTGGTGCCGGATGGCAATCCTGCGGCATGGGCCGACAGTTCTGCCGTGCACCGTTCTGTCGAGCCCGGGGGTGGCCGTTCCGCGGTGCCCTCGCGTAGTTCTGCGGCACCCGTGGGCCGTCCCCAGCCCGAGCTGTCGCGCAGTCCTGCGCGCGAACTGTCCTTGGAGAAGGGGGCCCTTCGAGGCCCGGGTGCCATGGCCGGGGGCGTCGGCCGAAACGGCGCCCTGGGCGAGATCCTCGTGCTCGGCGACCCGCCGCTGACCGCGCCCCTCATGAGCCTTCTCGCCGCCGCGGGCGCCCAACCCCGCACCGCCGAGCCCCGGGCGATCGCCGAACTCGCCCGGGACGACGAGACGGCCGCGCCGACGCCCATGGCCGTCGTGTGGTGCCTGGACCGGCCCGTGCCGCCCGGCCTCTGGGACGCGGCCGACCGGCTGCCCGCGCTCGGCATCGCCTGGGCCCGCTGTCACCGCGAGGGCGAACAGGTCTGGATCGAGCCGGTCGCCGCCGGGCCGGGCGGCGTGCTCGCCGCGCACCTCCGCGCCCGCCGCCTCGCGGCCACCCCCGCGCACCGCGAACTCGCCGCGTACTGGGCCATGGCGGCCACCGACACCGGCCCGGCCGCGACCGGTGGCACGACCGGCGACACGGCCGGCGGCGCCGATCGCGACGCGAGCGGAGACGCGCCGCCGCCGGCCCCGGGCCTGCCGGCACCGTCGGGCGACGACACCGCCGCCCGCTCGGCCGCGTACGCCGTGATCGCTGGACTGCTCGCCGGCGACCTGCTCCGCGCGCTGGACGGCGGCCACCGCGGACCCGGCGCGGTGCCCGGCGACCGCCGCCTGCGCCGCGTCGACCTGCGGGACATGACCATCACGGAGCACCCCGTGCTCCCCGTCCCGGCCGTCGCGCCGCTGCCGTCCCCGACCCCATGACGGAACGTTCCACCACCTCCCGACACGGGCGGCTCGTCCGGACCGAACTGCGTGTGGCTCCGGGCGCCGTACTGGTCGCCGACCACTGCCTGCCGCCCGGTCCCGGCCCCTTTCCCACCGTACTGATCCGCACCCCCTACGACCGCCGCGCCCACCACGCCGAACTGAGGGCGTGGGCCCGCCACGGCTTCGCCGCCGTCGCCCAGGACGTCCGGGGCCGCCACGGGTCCACGGGGGAGTGGTCCCCGTACGCCCACGAGGCCGAGGACGGGGCGCTGACCCTGTGCTGGCTGCGGGAACAGCCCTGGTGCGACGGGCGGATCGTGGCCTGTGGCGCGTCCTACGCCGCCCACTGCGCCCTCGTGCCGGCCACGGCCGACCCCGGCCGTGGCGGCCGGAGCGCGTCCGGCGAAGGGGCGTCGCGGGGGCCCGACGCCGTGATCGCCGCCGTGCCGGCGCTGGGCCTCGCCGAGACCGCCAGAACCCGCACCGGGGTCGAGCAGTTGTACGCCCGCGCCGGGTGGTGGGCCGCCCACGGTGACCGCCCCGACAGCGACCCCGAGGCGCTCGACCGGGTCCTGCGCGCCGACCCCGACGCCCTCGCGCACCTGCCCGTGGCCGACCTGCCCGAACGGCTCGCGCTGGGCCGTCCGCTGCCCGGCTGGGACCGGCTCTGGCGCGCCCGCCGCGTGAACTCCCGATCGGCGGCCGCCCGTACGGCCCCCGGCGCGTCCTCCGGGGCCACCGTCGGCACGTCGCTCGTGACGGCCGGGGCCCGCACCGCGCCCGCCCCGACGACCGACGCCCCGGCTCCGGCACCGGCCGGCCAGGCGGCCGGAACCGGCGCGTTCGACCCAGGCCCGGCCCGGCCGGCCCCCCGTACGGTGCCCCGGCCGGCCCACGGCCACCCCGCCGGCGCCGTCCCCCTGCTCGCCGTCGGCGGCACGCACGACCCCTTCGTCGAGGAGACCCTGGACCTCTGGCAGTACTGGGGCGGGCCCACCCGGCTCCTCCTCGGGCCCTGGGGGCACGGCCTGACCGCCGACCCCGGCCACGACGCCGACCGTGCGCACCATCTCGCCCTCGGCCCCGCCTACGCCGGCTTCGCCCGAGCCGCCCTCGCGGGCGAACTGCGGGGGCGCGGCGGCGCCTTCGCCCTCGGGGGCACCGGGCACTGGCTGGCGGCCGAGCACTGGGGCTCCCGGGAGCCCTGGGAGGTTCCCCTGCTGGACGGCCCGCTCGGCGTCCGCCCGCTGCGCGGCGCGGCCGGCTTCCTGGCCGACCCGGAGCGGCCCGTGCGCTCCGACAGCCTCCACGTGCCGGCCGGCGGCGAGCCCGACCGCGCCCTGCTCGTCACCCGCCCGCTCGCCGCGCCCCTCGACCTCGCCGGGACCGCCGAGGCGCGGCTGCGGGCCACTGCCGACGCCCCCAGCGCCGACTGGGCGGTGCGCGTCGTGGCCCTCGCGCCCGACGGCCGCGCGGCGCCCCTGGCCGTCGGCATCGCGCGCCGCACGGCCCGGCCCGGTGCGAGCGCGGACATCACCGTCCCGCTCGGGCCGCTGGCCCGCCGGCTCGCCGCGGGCACCCGGCTGCGCGTCGAGATCGCGGGCCATCACTTCCCGGCCCACGCCCGCAACCCCCACACGGGCGAGGACCCCGTGCACGCGACCGTGACGCGGCCCTCGCGGCGCACCGTACGGCTGGCGCTCAGTCGCCTCCGTCTGCCCGTCCTCGACCCCGCCGCCGTCGACCGCGCCGCTCCACCGCCGGCCACCGCGCGCCGGCCCGCCCCCGAACCCACCTCCGTGCCCTCGTCCGCCCGCTCCCGCCCGCAGGCCCCCTTCCGCCCGTACGGCACGCGTCCTTACGGCACGCGTCCTTACGGCACGCGTCCTTACGGCACGCGTCCGTACTGCGCCTCGCCGCGCGCCGAAGGGGCCGCCGAGGGCCTCCCGACCGTCCGACCCGACCAGGAGATACGCCGGTGACCGCGCCGACCACCCGGCGGGCACCCCCGCCCGCTACACCGCCATGACCGCCGACGTTGCCGACGCC
>NZ_JBPQTV010000280.1:0-8527 GCF_051386515.1 Streptomyces sp. URMC 123
GCGGCACGCCGCTTCGTCCGGGGCCTGGACGCCGCGCTGGCCGTGTCCGCCCGGCGGCCGGCGCTCGCCGTGGTCGGCTGGGTGGCCCGGCTGCTGCTGCGCGGCTGCCGGGCCCATGCCGCGGAGATGGAGCGGGGCGTGGCCGCCGCCGCGTCCACGCGTGCACAGGCTGTGGATTACGGACTGCGGATCGTCGCCCAGGAGCAGGTGGGCCTCGCGTACGCCGGCTGGGACCGGCTGCTGACCCGGGTGGCGCTGCCGGCCTGGCGGATGGGCCGCTGGCCGTCCCGGCTGGACGCCGGGGTGGTCTCGGCGCTCACCGAGCTGTCCCGCAGGGACCGGCTGGCGGAGGGCTTCGCCTCGCGGCTGGGGGAGCGGCCGGCCTGCGATCTGCTGGAGGAGCCCGGCCTGATGGACGAGGCGGCCTCGCTGCTGGCGGCCCGACTCTTCCACGGCGGCCCGGCGGCGCGCGGGCACCACTGGGCGCCGGTGAGCTGGGCGGAGTACCCGGAGGAGGTCGTCGACCGGAAGTGGCGGACGGAGGCGGCCCGGCTCCACGCCGTCCTGGACGACATGGCGCAACCCGTACCGCCCGAGCAGCCTCCCCACCCCGAACAGCGGCTTGAGCAGCTTGAACAGCGGCCCGAGCAGCGGCTTGATCAGCAGATCCAGCAGCAGATCGAGCAGCGGCCCGGCGCCGCCGAGGGCGCCGACCGGCACGCCGCCGAGCGCGCGCCCGCCGCCGGCCCCACGCTCGCCCGGGTCATCGCCCATCTCGCGGTCGCCGAGGGCGGCAACAGCGAGGAGCTGGCCGCCCGGATCGCCGCCCGCCTCGCCCGGGAGGAGGCCGAGCCCCCCGCGGCCGGGGCGGCGGCCCATCTCCCGGCCGCCGTCCGGCCGGGCGCGTCCGCCCCGCTCGCCGACCCCTATGGCGTCGGCGGCGTGGAGGGCATCGTTCCGCTCTTCCCCCTCCAGGCCCCCCGCTCGGACCGCGAGCTGCTCGCCGACCACGTCACCGCGATGATCTGCTGCGCCGCCGTGGACACGGCGGGCGCCAAGCCCGGCCTCGACTGGCTGGACGGGCCGGTGCTGCTGCTCGCGGGCCGGCGCGGCGCGGACCTCGGCTCGCCCGTGCTGAGCCTGGTCGAGGACGGCGACCCGGAGCCGCTGCGCGCCTGGCTCGGCGCGGCCGGGGTCCGCCCGGAGAAGCCCGTACGGCTGGTCTGACCGGCATGTCACGGGCCGTGTTCGCCTCCGCCCCTGCCACCGGGCGCCCGGCGCCCTCCCTCCGGCGCGCGCCCCACCCCGTACCACCGCTCCGAACAGGGGGTCGGGCGGGCGCGCGGACGTTCGGCGGTTCACGGCCCGGGACGTCCGTTCCCGCCAATTCGCGACGAAGGGTGACGGAGTGCGTGCGTTATGTGATGTGCTGTGACCCGTAGCTGTCGTTCGCCGTGAACCACACGCAGAACCACACGCAGGCACACGCAGGACCGCACAGGCGCCGTCCGCGGGACCGCACAGGCACCACACGCGGGACCGCCCAGGCACCGCACAGGCCGAGCCCGGAGTCCAACACCTCACACCCGGTGCGAGCACACCCGCAGACCACGGGGGACCAGGGAGGGGAGCAGCCATGGGGACGGAGCAGATCCGCCGCTGGGAGTCGGGGGCGCTCGCCCACGCCGTCACCGACCCCTTCGGGCAGGGGCCGCTGCCCTGGCTGCGCGGCAGCGAGAGCTACAGCGAGAGCTATTTCGACGACGGCGGGCGCTCGCCCTGGTACGGGGGCGGCGCCCCGGGCCGCGGCGGCGGGGGAGCGCCCGGCGAGGCCGGTGCCCCGCCCGCCGAGCGGATCACCCGGACCGTGCCCACCCCCCGGCGGGCCGCGACCGGCCCCCGCACCGCCGACGACGTCCACCGGCAGATCAAGGGGTTCGCCTCCACGGGGGCCGCCGCCCCGGGCGAGGCGATCGACTTCCGGATCACCGTCGACCCGCCCCAGCAGTTCGGCGTCGACATCTACCGCATCGGCCACTACGCGGGCGACGGCGCCGCGAAGATCACCACGAGCCCGCGCCTCTCCGGCATCGTCCAGCCCGCGCCGCTGACCGCCGACCGGACCGTCTCCTGTCACCACTGGTGGCTCTCCTGGCGGCTGCAGATCCCCTCGTACTGGAACAACGGCGCCTACGTGGCCGTGCTGACCACCGCGGACGGCTACCGCAGCCACATCCCCTTCACCGTGCGCGACAGCCACCCGGCCGATCTGCTGCTGCTCCTGCCGGACATCACCTGGCAGGCGTACAACCTCTACCCCGAGGACGGCCGGACCGGTGCCAGCCTCTACCACGCCTGGGACGAGGAGGGGCGCCTCCTTGGCGAGGAGGAGGCGGCCGTCACCGTCTCCTTCGACCGCCCGTACGCGGGCGCCGGGCTGCCCCTGCACGTCGGGCACGCCTACGACTTCATCCGCTGGGCCGAGCGGTACGGCTACGACGTGGCCTACGCCGAGGCCCGCGATCTGCACGCCGGGCGGATCGATCCCTCCCGCTACCGCGGCCTGGTCTTCCCCGGCCACGACGAGTACTGGTCGGCGCCCATGCGGCGCACGGTCGAACTCGCCCGGGACAGCGGCACCTCGCTCGTCTTCCTCTCCGCCAACACCATGTACTGGCAGGTCGAGCTGTCGGACTCGCCCGCCGGCACCTCCGACCGGCTGCTGAGCTGCCGCAAACGGCGCGGGCCGGGGCGGCCGGCCCTGTGGCGGGAGCTGGGCAGCCCCGAGCAGCAGGTCATCGGCATCCAGTACGCGGGGCGGGTGCCGGAGCCGCGGCCCCTGGTGGTCCGCAACGCCGGGCACTGGCTGTGGGAGGCGACCGGCGCGGTGGAGGGCGACGAGGTGCCGGGGCTGGTCGCGGGCGAGGCGGACCGCTACTTCCCGCGGACCCCGCTGCCCGACCACACCCGGCGCATCCTGCTCGCGCACTCGCCGTACGAGGACGGGGACGGCGCGGTCCGGCACCAGGAGACGTCCCTGTACCGCGCTCCCAGCGGGGCCCTGGTCTTCGCCTCGGGCACGTTCGCGTGGTCCCCGGCCCTGGATCGCCCCGGGCACGCCGACGCCCGTATCCAGCGCGCCACGGCGAATCTGCTCGACCGGATCTGCAAGCGGGACTGAGCCCGCGCCCGTTCGGACTCGACGCCGCCCCGCGGCGCTTCTTCCCGCCCCGCCACAGCGGTCCGCGCGCCGGTGCGGGAGAATCGGAAGCTCTTGGACCAACCCACCAGGAGGAAGCGTGTCCGGATTCGTCGAGAAGCCTGAACCGGTGGAGGTTCCCGGTCTCGTTCATCTCCACACGGGCAAGGTGCGTGACCTCTACCGGAACGCCGCCGGTGAGCTGGTCATGGTCGCCAGCGACCGCCTGTCCGCCTACGACTGGGTGCTGCCCACGGAGATCCCCGACAAGGGCCGCGTCCTCACCCAGCTCTCCCTGTGGTGGTTCGATCAGCTCGCCGATCTCGTACCCAACCATGTGATCGATACGCGGCTGCCCGAGGGCGCGCCGGCCGACTGGGAGGGCCGCACCCTCATCTGCCGCTCGCTGACCATGCTCCCCGTCGAGTGCGTGGCCCGCGGCTATCTCACCGGCTCCGGCCTGGCCGAGTACCAGCAGAGCCGTACGGTCTGCGGGCTCGCGCTCCCCGAGGGCCTGGTCGACGGCTCCGAGCTGCCGGCGCCGATCTTCACCCCGGCCACCAAGGCGGCCGTCGGCGACCACGACGAGAACGTGCCCTACGAGGAGGTCGCCCGCCAGGTCGGCGCGGAGACCGCGGCCCAACTGCGGCAGGCCACGCTCGCCGTCTACAGCCGGGGCCGGGACATCGCCCGCGACCGGGGGATCATCCTCGCCGACACCAAGTTCGAGTTCGGTCTCGCGCCGCGCGAGAACGGGTCCGGCGAGCGGCTGGTGCTCGCGGACGAGGTGCTCACCCCGGACTCGTCGCGCTTCTGGCCCGCCGACGAGTGGCGCCCCGGACGGCCGCAGCCGTCCTTCGACAAGCAGTTCGTACGGGACTGGCTGACCTCGTCGGCCTCCGGCTGGGACCGCCACGGGGAGCTGCCGCCGCCCCCGCTGCCCGAGGAGGTCGTCGAGCGGACGCGCGCGAAGTACATCGAGGCGTACGAGCGCCTCACCGGTCTCGCCTGGTCGTAGCCCCCCGGGGCCCCGGGCCCGCTCCGCCCTCCGCCCCTGGTCCCGGGACGGGCGGGGGCGGGGCCGGGCCGGCGGCGGACACGAAGAAGGCCCCGGTCCGATGGACCGGGGCCTTCTCTCCCTGAGCGGACGACGAGGCTCGAACTCGCGACCTCAACCTTGGCAAGGTTGCGCTCTACCAACTGAGCTACGTCCGCATGCGACCCCTTCGGGAAGCGTTCCCGAGTGGTGCGAGGTCCACTATAGCCAACCTCGCTCGCGAGCGAGGCGCACGGCCGCATGCCGATTCTCCGCGGAGAGCTTCGAAGCGGCCGAGGAGAGGTAGTTGCGGACCGTCCCCGGGGACAGCGCGGCCCGCTCCGCGATCTCCGCGACGGGGGCTCCGTCCGCCGCCAGCTCCAGCACCTCGGCCTCCCGGGCGGTCAGCGGACTGTCTCCCGCGCTTATCGCGTCCGCCGCCAACTCCGGGTCCACATACCGCCCACCGGCGTGAATCGTGCGAATGATCTCGGCGAGCCGCTGGGCCGAGACGGTCTTCGGAACGAACCCGCGCACCCCCGCCGCGAGGGCCCGCTTCAGGTGCCCGGGGCGACCGTGACCAGTGACGATCATGGTGCGGCAGCCCGGGAGTTCGGCCTTCAGCGATGTGGCCACTCTCACACCATCGGCACCCGGCATCTCAAGATCCAGCACCGCCACGTCGGGCCGATGGGCCCGGGCCATGGCGAGTGCCTCGGGCCCCGACGCGGCCTCCGCCACCACTCGGAGATCGTCCTCCAGGGACAGCAGGGCGGCCAGCGCTCCTCGAATGAGGTGTTCGTCGTCGGCGAGCAGCACCCGCACGGGGGTGCCCTGCGCGTCCGGCGCATCCAGTGCGCCCAGAGGGTTCATGGCGTTCATGGTCTCCGTGACAAGGGACGAAAGGACGGTCGGGCGGACGGCCGGAGCGTGACGGTCGGGACGTCGGAGCGAACGGTCGGGGCGGACGGTTGGGACGTCGGGCGGACGGTCGGAGCGGACGCTAGCGCCACAGCGGGGCGAACAGCCGGGGCGTCACGTCGACGGGGCCAGGACGCGCGCACCGCCCCTCGCCCCCGACACCTCGGCGGCCTCGGCCCGGCCGCCCTCCTCCGTCACCGAGAGCGGCACGGTGGCCGTGAGCCGATACCTGCCGGAGGGCAGCGCCTCCGTGACCAGCTCACCGCCGAGCGGGGCGAGCCGCTCCCGCAGCCCGGCCAGGCCGGAGCCCTGCGCACCGGAAGCACCGAGGCCGCCCGCGCCGGATGCGCCGCCCGCGCCGGAAGCGCCGGAGCCGCCGAGGCCGGTGGCCCCGGCCGCCCCCGCCGGGCCGGCCGACCCGCGTACCCCGTCGTTCTCCACGATCAGCACCGCCGTGCCGCCCACCCGCAGACGCAGCCGGCACGCCCGCGCCTCCGCGTGCCGCAGCACATTCGTGGTCGCCTCCCGGACCACCCAGCCGAGCGCCGACTGCACCGGCCCGGTCAGCTCCCGCCCACCGGACTCCTCGATGCGGCAGTCGATGCCGGCGGCCCGCAGCACGCTCCGGGCGCCCACGAGTTCGGTGTGCAGATCGGCCTCCCGATAACCGCGCACCACCTCGCGCACCTCCCGCTGGGAGTCCTGCGCCATCCGCTGCACCTCGGCCATCTGATCCAGCGCCGAGGGGGAACCGCGCCGGGCCAGCTCGATGGCGAGCTCGCTCTTGAGGGCTATCACCGTGAGGTTGCGGCCCAGCACGTCGTGGAGATCGCGGCCGAAGCGCAGCCGCTCCTCCGCGACCGCCAGCCGGGCCTGGGCGTCCCGGGCCGCCGCCAGCTCATGGACCACCCGCAGCGTCCACGCCGAGACCCGCACCGTCGGTGTGATCCAGAAGAGCATGAAGAAGGTGAAGGTCAGCGTTCCCAGCAGCCGTTCGACCGAGGGCTCGACGGCGACGATCACCCCGCAGGCACCGGCCGTCAAAGCCAGCCCCGTCCAGACCACCGTGCGCACCCGCACCAGCAGCATCTGCACATTCACCACAGAGCTGATGACCAGAGCCAGCAGCAGACTGGCGTCGCCGTCCCGGTCGAGACCACCGGTCGCGTCCAACGCCAGCGCCAGGCCGGCCGCCCCGGCCACCAGCGCGATCAGCGCCGCCATCGGCCGCCGGTCGATGCCCTCCCGCTCGCCGAGATAGACGTCCATGCCCCGCGAGAGGAGCCAGGGCCCCAGCGCGGCCATCGCGACGAGCCCCAGGACCAGCGGCCAGGCCAGGGCGGCCGAGAGGGCGGGGCCACCGGCCGGCCCCAGGAGCAGCTTCGGCAGCGGTATCAGCGGAAAGACCGCTTCCAGCAGATACAGCATCCAGCGCGTGTAGAGCTCCACGCGGTTGGCCGCGCTGCGCCCTCGCCACCCCAGCACGAATCGTCCCCCCGATTCGGCGGCCCGCCCGGCGGGCCGCCTCTCGTCCCCTGCTGTCCTCAGCTCAGTGCCGTGGCTCCCAGCGGAACCACCGGCGTACAGCAAACACCGCCAGCGCCGTCCACACCAAGGCGATGCCCAGGGCCGGCAGCGTCGTCGAGACGTCCGCCGACGAGCCGCCCAGCCAGCCACCCCGGACAAGATCGATCACCGGGGTCATCGGCAGCACCCGGCACACCCGCTCCGCCGGCCCGGGCAACAGCTCCACCGGGAAGAAGAGCCCGGACCCCATCATCGATATCAGCAGCAGCGGCATGGTGGTGATCTGCGCCATCTCCACGCTCTTGGTGAAGGCGGTCGACGCCGCGGCCAGGGCGGTCATCAGCACCAGCCCCAGCACCACCCCCGCCAGCAGCAGATCCGGCCGGCGGGGCGCGGTCATGTCCAGCAGCGCCGTGCCGGCGACCACCAGCGCGGCGAACTGGAGCAGCGCCAGCGCGGCCGACGGCAGGGCGGTGCCGACGAGTATCTCCAGGTCCCTCGGCTCACCGGTGCGCAGCCGCTTGAGGACCAGCTCCTCGCGCCGGGCCACATACGCGGTGACCACGTTGAAGTAGACCGTGAAGAGCAGGACCCAGCCGATGCCGCTGGTCATCGCCAGGCTGGTGGTGTTCAGCCCGGCGCTGCCCAGGTCGGCCTCGGCCGAGGTCTGCTTCGTCAGGAACATCACGGTGAAGGGCATCAGCAGCGCCGTGAACAGCGCCGTCCGGTTCCGTCGCAGCAGGGTCAGCTCCGCCCGGCCGAGCGCGCCCAGCCGTGCCACCGCGGTCGTCGTCATCGCGCACTCCTCGTCGCTCGGTCGGCTATGGCCAGGAACGCCTCTTCGAGCGAGGAGCCGCGGGCGTCCAGCCGGTCCAGCTCCACGCCCTTCGCCTCCGCCCAGCGCAGCAGCCCGGTCAGCGAGTGCTGCAACCGCTGGGTGTGGAGGACGATCCGCTCGCCGTCGAGCCGGTGCCCCTCGACCGCCAGCTCGGGCAGCGGCGGCAGATCGCCCGGCAGCAGCCCGTCCGGCAGCCGGAAGGAGATCCGCGCCGGGTGGGAGGCGATCACCTCGGCCAGGGAGCCGCAGGTCGCGATCCGGCCCTCGTGCAGGATCGCCAGCCGGTCGGCGAGGGCCTCGGCCTCTTCCAGATAGTGCGTGGTGAGCACCACGGTGGTGCCGCCGTCCCGCAGTTCGCGGACCAGGCGCTGGGTGTCGCGCCGCCCCTCGGCGTCCAGGCCGGTGGTCGGTTCGTCGAGGAAGAGCACCTCGGGCCGGCCGATCAGGGCCAGCGCCAGATCGAGGCGGCGGCGCTCGCCGCCGGAGAGCTGCTTGATCCGCACGTCGCGCCGGCCGGCGAGCCCCACCATGTCCAGCGCCTCGGCCACCGGGCGGGCACCGGAGGTGCAGCCCGCCCACATCCGCGCCGTCTCGGCGACGGTCAGATCGGTGGGGAAGCCGCCTTCCTGGAGCATGACCCCGATCCGGGGCCGCACGGCGGCCCGCTCGGCGAACGGATCGTGTCCGAGGACGCGCACCTGCCCGCCGGTCGGCGCGGCCAGGCCCTCCAGCAGCTCGACGGTGGACGTCTTGCCCGCGCCGTTGGTGCCCAGCAGGGCGAACAGCTCGCCCCGCGCCACGGAGAAGGAGATGCCACGCACGGCCTCGAAGCCCTTGTCACCGGGCGGGCCATAGCGGCGCCGCAGCCCGGTGACCTCGATCACAGTGTCCCCGAAGTTCATGCCTTCAGCGTCCCGCCCGGAAAGGCGCCACCGCAGTGCGGGCTGTCACGAGAGCCGATGACAAATGTCATCGGCCCCCACCCCACGCACGACCACCCCGTACG
>NZ_JBPQTV010000281.1:0-8510 GCF_051386515.1 Streptomyces sp. URMC 123
TCGCCCCCGACCGTTGCCACCCCCGCCGTGACCCTCGTCCCTGCCCCCACGACACCGTGCATGCCTGCACCGCCGTCCACGCCGACGGTGATCCGCTCATAGGCCAGTCGCTGTGCCCGGCCTGCTACGACTTCACCGCCCACGTGCTGTGGCATGCGCACGCTGGAGCCCTCTGGGACCGCTTCACGCGCGCCGTCCGCCGGCACCTGGCCACCCTCGGCGGGCTCCCTCAGTCCCGTTTCCCTGACCACGCCCGGCTCTCCTTCGCCAAAGTCGCCGAATACCAGCACCGGGCCGCCGTCCATGTTCACGCGGTCGTCCGCCTCGACGGTCCCCACGGCCCCGTCGACCCGCCCCCGCCATGGGCCACCACCGAGGCACTGATCACGGCCGTCCGTCATGCCGCCCGTACCGCCCGCGTCCGCACGCCGTACAGCCCGGCCCTTGGCCAGCACACCCTCCAATGGGGTGCCCAACTCGACGCTCGCCCCCTCCGCAGCACCCACGACGAAACCGGCGGCCTGGCCGATGACGCCATCGCCGCCTACGTCGCCAAATACGTCACCAAGAGCGCCACCGACACCGCCACCGGCGCCGACTATCGCTTCCGCACCCCCGAGGAGATCGACGCGATACCCACCACACCCCATGTGCGTACCCTCATGCGCACCTGCTGGCGCCTCGGCGGCCTCCCGGAGCTCGGCCACCTTCACCTGTGCGCCTGGGCACACACCCTTGGCTACCGCGGCCACATCCTCACGAAATCCCGCGTCTACTCCACCACCTACGCCGCCCTCCGGCTCGCCCGCGCCTGCCACCAGGGCGCCTTCACCGCCGGTTCAGCCGGCGCAGGGCCCGGCTGCGTCACGGATGCCCACTGGCGCTACATCGGCTCCGGCCATACCCCCGGAGCCGCCCTCCTCGCATCGGGCATCGCCGAAGATCTCACCCGAAATTGGGAGATCACCCGGGACCAGCTCCGGCAGCGGGGACGGCTCCTTGGCTGACATGCAGTCCGACCCGTTCCCGGAGTGGATCAGCGATGTTCTCTCGCGCTGGGTGCCGCCGGCGGACTATGACGCCCGCCTGGCGGCGGTGGTGGACGGGTACTTGGCTGCTCGGCTGACAGCCGTCAGGCCTCGGGTTGACTTACCTGCGAGCCCACCGGCCAAACCCTGATCGAGTCCAGCTCCGGCGGCTTCCTGCGCCCCCGTCCCACACTGAAGACCTCACACCGGTCGATCACGCTCGCGATGATCGACCGGCGTCGCTCCAGGTTCTGCATGTCGTCGTCCCTCCACACGGTGAGGGCATCCGCCTCAACGCGGGACTCCCTGACGACCGTGGCGGCCTCTCGGGCCCGAAGTGCCTGTAGTTGTCCTCGAAGGTGGGTCAGCGAGTCGAAGTAGTCCTCATCCGCCATGAGGCCCTCCTTCCACCGACTCCGCAGTGCTCGGATGCGCTCCTCCGTGACCGCAATCTCGCCTGACAGATCCTCGGTCGGGGCGGCCTGCGGCTGGGGCATGCGCTTGGTCAATGCTGCTTCAACGACTTCGTTCAGCCGGGCCTCGATCCAGTCGTATCGGCGGTTGACCTTGCCGCACCCGTTCTCACCGCCCGCTCCGACCTGGCCGGAGTGGCAGAACGTACGACGGAAGGTTCGCCCTTGGATGGTTGCCCACTGAATCCGCATGGTTGATTGGCAGTGACCACACGTGAGAAACCCCGAGTACAGGTGCTTTCTCTTGCCGGAGCCCTTGCCTGCCGGGGTCGCGCGTTGATCCAGGACAGCTTGGACGTTCTCCCACTCGGTTCTGGTGAGGGGGTGTGGGTAGATGCTGTCGCCGATGTCCTGGCCCTTGTAGGTGACGATTCCGCCCACGCGCTGGGATCGATACACCCTCTTGACCTTGTGGATGTCCCAGGCTGTGTTGCCCTCCGGCGTGCGTAGGCCAGCTTCGTTCCACAGCCGGGCGATGTCTCCCGGCGTTTTCTGGTCCATCAGCATCTGGTAGCCGCGCTTGATCGCCTCGCTCTCCCGGGGTTCCAGCTCTTGGAGGTTCGACCCTTCCTTGAAGCCGAACAGGCGGCTGCCGCCGGCGTGAGGTTTCCCCTTCTCGCGGCGCTGCAATAGTGAGCTGTTGATGCGTTCCGACATGCGCTCGGTTTCCTGTTGCGCGACCGCGCCTTTGATCGTGAGGATCATCCGCCCATTGGCGGTGGATGTGTCCTCGCCTTCCGTCGTGGCGAACGCGAAGCCGTGCTCCTTCTGTTCTTCAAGGAAGTGCGTGAGCTCCGCGATCCGGCGCGTCAGACGGTCGATGGAGTAGACGACGATGCCGTCGATGAGCCCGTCGCGGGCATCGCGGAGCATCTGCGTGTAGACGGGTCGCCCCCTCCTACTCGTCGTTGATGCCGACGTGTCGTTCTCGGGGTAGACCTTGAGGACTTCCCACTTGAGCCGCTCGCAGAGTTCGCGGCACGCCTTCTCCTGGCGCTGGATTCCTAGTTCCTCCCCCTTACGGTCCTTACTGATGCGGACGTAGATGCCAACGCGCTTCGGCTTCGCCATGCTGTCCCCTCCGTCAGCTGTCCCCAGAGAGTGAACGTACATACTCGCTGAGCAGTTACCAACGTCGCGGGCCAGTCGCTGGTCCCGATCCTGGTCTCGGCCCGGGAGAAGATCCTGGACCGCGAGGCGTACGAGGCGGCGGACGGCTCGAAGCTCGACGACGAGCCGCGGCCGGTGCCGGTGGCGGCGTAACCCGCCGGAGCACGCCCGAAGCACGGCGCCCCCTGCCTCCCGATCGGGAGGCAGGGGGCGCCGTCGTATCCGCGGAACGGCCCGCTCGTCCGCCGCTGCCGTCGGGAACGGGCCGAATCGGGCGTTGGGGCGGTGTCGGCACGCCCCGTAGTCGTACTCTTACCGGCGAGTAATCGACCGGCGCGAGGGGGCGGCGAGGGTGGCGGTACGGAGCAGACGGCTGCCACGGGCGGTGCGCGAGCGGCAGATGCTCGACGCCGCGGTGGCGGTCTTCGCCGAGCGCGGCTATCGGGCCGCCTCCATGGACGACATCGCCGAGCGCGCCGGCGTGTCCAAACCCCTCGTCTATCTGTATCTGAACTCCAAGGAGGAGCTCTTCGGCGCGTGCGTCCGGCGCGAGGCCGACGCGCTGGTGGCGGCCGTGCGGGAGGCCGCGGGGTGGCCGGAGCGGCGCGAGGCGCTGCCGGCGGACCAGCGGCTGTGGAACGGGCTCCGGGGGTTCTTCGCCCACACGGCGCGGCGGCCGGACGGCTGGATCGTGCTGCACCGGCAGGCCCGGACGAACGGCGAGCCCTTCGCGAGCGCGGTGGAGGCGGTACGGGGCGAGGTGCTCCGGCTCGTCACCGAGCTGATCGCGCTCGGCGCGCGGGAGGCCGGGTGCGGGGGGCACCTGGTCGAGCGGGAAGTGTCCGGGCTGGCCCACGCGCTGGTCGGCGCGGCGGAGTCCCTCGTCGGCTGGGCCGACGAGGGACCCGGCCGCGACCCGGCGGTGACCCTGATGAACTTCGCCTGGACGGGCCTGGAGAACGTGATCGCGGGCCACCGCTGGCAGCGGCGCGACTGACGCCGAAGGACGGTCACGGCACCTGTCGTGCGCCTCGTACGGGCGTTCACCGGGCCCCGCCGGTCCGGCCCGGGCCGGATCTCAGGCCCCGCCGGCCCGGCCCGGTCCGGCCATCAGGCCCCGCAGTTGCCCCCCTCCGCCCGCTGCCCGGTGAACCGCTCGGCCAGCCAGTCCATCGCCGGGAACGCCCCCGCGATCACCCCGGTCACATGCCCGAGCGGCAGGGTCTGCCACCGCACCGACGCGCCCTTCCCGCACCAGTCGGCCCGCAGCTTCCGCCCCACGTCGTAGGGGATCAGCTCGTCCAGCGTGCCGTGGTAGAGGTAGACCGGGTGGTCCGGCGCCCGGGTCCCGAGGTCGCTCTCGCGCAGTCGCCGCTGCCAGTCCGCCTCGTACAGCGGGTTCCGCACGGTCACGTCGGATATCCGCTTGAAGAGCCCGGCGACGACGTCGACCGCCACGCAGTGCTTCGTCACGAAGTCGAGGTAGAACCGGCCCTTGTCGTTGAGGTACCGGTCGAGCCGGAGCTCGGGGAAGGCGGCGTTCTGCCCGGCGGCGGCCATGAGGACGAGCCCCGCCCCGATGTTGCCGTTGTTGAAGTCGGCGGTCCTGAGCAGATCGGCGGGGACGCCGCCGGTCGCCGTGCCCTTGACGTTCAGCTCGGGCGCGTAGCTCGCGCGCAGCTCGGCCGCCCAGCTGGACGCCTGGCCGCCCTGGGAGTAGCCCATGATGCCGACGGGGGCGTCGGCGGCCAGCCCGGCCTGCGGCAGCCGCAGCGCGGCACGGGCCGCGTCCAGCACGGCGTGGCCCTCGGCGCGCCCGACGGTGTAGGTGTGCTCGCCGGGGGTGCCCAGGCCCTCGTAGTCGGTCACCGCGACCGCCCAGCCGCGCCCCAGCACCTGGTTGATGAGGTTGGCCTCGACGGTGGTGCCGTGCGGGAAGCCGGCCGAGGGCGCGCAGTGGTCGCCCGGCCCCACCGTGCCGACGGCGTACGTCACCAGCGGGCGCGGCCCCGTACGGCCGTCGACGGGCACGATCACCGTGCCGGAGACGACGTTGGGCCGGCCCGTGGCGGTGGTGGAGCGGTACTCCACGTGCCAGGCGCGGGTGGCGGTCGGCACCCCGGGCAGCGGGTGGAAGGAGGTCGGCGCGGAGCGGACGATGTCGCCGGGCCGGCCGGTGTCGGTTTCGGTCCCTGTGTCGGCCGCGGCGGGCGTCGCGGCGGCGGTCGGTGTCGGTGCCGTGGCGGAGGCGGGGGGCGGCGCCGGTGCCGTGGCCGCGGCCGCCGCGCCGGCCTGCGGCAGCGCGGTGGCGAGCGACAGGGCCGCGACGGCCGCGGCCGCCCAGGGGCGGGCGCGCCGCCGGCCCCTCGGGGGCGTGGGACACGGGGAATGCGGAGTTGCGCGAAGACGCATGCGGCTCTCCCAACTGTCCGACGGGATGGGGATGTCGGGTGTCGGGGGGACCGTAGTGACTCACGAGTAAGTCCGGCGCTGACCGGACAGCTCAGCTTTGCTGACTCCAGTTCTCAGGGTGGGTGGGGTGCGGTGGCTGTCCGCCGGCCGGGCGGTACGGGTCCGTACGGGGTGGGCGGTACGTGCCCGGTGCGGTGTCCGTCGGGGCCTGGCGGTGCGTGGCCGGTGCCGTGTCCGTACGGGGTGGGCGGTACGCGTCCGGTGCCGTGCCCGCCCAGGCCAGGCGGTACGCTCCCGGCGTCGTGCCCGTCCAGCGGCGGAACGCCCGGTGGAACGCCGTGTCCTCGGAGAACCCGAGCCGCGCCGCCAGCTCCGCGATCGGCTCCCGGCCCTCCGCCAGGCCCGCGAGCGCCGCCTCCCGCCGCACCGCGTCCTTCAGCCGCTGGAAGGACGTGCCCTCCCGCTGGAGCCGGCGCCGCAGTGTCGCCGGGCTGACCGCCAGCCGCGCCGCCACCTCCGTGAACTCCGGCAGCCGGCCGGCCCGCGCCCGTACGGGTCCGTTGCCCGCCCCGGCGCCTGCCCCGCCGCTGCCGGGGCTGCCGCTGCCGGTGCCGCCGCGCACTGCCCGGGTCAGCGCCCGGCGCACCTGCTCGGCCACCGTCGTGCCGTACTCCCGACGGCTGAGCAGATCGGCCGGCGCCCGGTGCAGCAGTTCCTCCAGCGCGGCCTCGTCCTGTACGACGGGTGCCGCCAGCCAGCGGGCGTCGAACCCCGCGCCCGTACGGTCCGCGCCGAAGCGGGGCGGACAGCCGAAGAGGGCGTCGTACTCCTCCGCGTAGGACGGCGGCGGGTACGCGAACTCCGCCCACAGCAGCGGGATGCGACGGCCGATCAGCCAGCTGGTCAGCCGGTGCCAGATGACGAGCACGCTCTCGGCGAGGAAGGGGTCGCCGCCGGCCGGCCGAGGGGCGCCGGTCGCCGGGCCGCCGGCCGCCGGGTCGCCGCGGAGGGAGAAGACCGCGGTGCCGTCGTCCCGCTCCGTCACGTCCAGGTCCGGGCCGCCCGGGAACAGGCCGTAGAAGCGGACGCCGCGGCGCAGCGCCGCGCCGAGATCGGCGCAGCCCAGCGCGGCGTAGCACATCATCGCGAAGGTGCCGGGGCGGCTGGGCGAGGGCGCCAGTCCCAGGAACTCGTCGCCCGTGGCCCGGCGCAGCTCCTTGATGAGGCGGGTGAACTGCTCGGGGGAGACGCGGGCGCGCGGGTCGGAGAGCAACAGCGGTGCGATGCGGGCGCGTTGCAGCAGCGGGACGGTGTCGAGGCCCAGGCGCTCCGCGCCCCGCAGCGCCGCCCGCACGTGATGGACGCCGACCGTCCGCCTGCCCATGTCCCGCACGGTAGCCCGAATGAGCGCGGAGGTCAGCGGTGGTGACGCCTCCCGTCATCCCGGACGGGGCCGGCGGTCCTTAGCGTCTGCCCCGCGGCGGGGTGGACGGTTGTGCGGTTGTGCGATTACGTGGCTGCGGCGCGGATGCGTGGCTGCGCGGATGCGTGGTCGTGCGGTTGCGCGGTTGCGTGGGCGTGCCGTTGTGCCGGTTTTGTGTGGTTGCGCGTCGGGCGGACTGACCCAGGAGGTCACCATGCGGGAGAGCGCGGAACGCCAGGTCGTGTCCCATGCCGAGTCCGAAGCGGTGTCCGATGCGGCGCCTGATGCGGTGCCCGATGCGGTGCCCGGTGGCGCGGTCGACGCCGGGCCCGTCCCCGGGGCGCCGTACCCCGCCACGCTCGCGGAGTTCGCGGAGTGGGCGGCCGACCGGTACGGCCCGCTGCCGGCCCTCCGCTTCCGGCCCCGCGACGACGGGGCCGGCACGAGTGGGGCGGGCACGGGCGGGGTCGGCACGGGCGGGGCCGCGGCCGACGGCTGGGCCGTCACCACGTACGACGAACTGCGCGAGCGCGTACGGAGTATCGGCCGCGGCCTGCTGGGCCTCGGCGTCGCCGCCGGCGACCGCGTGGCCGTCTTCGCCGAGACCCGCCCGGAGTGGACGCACGCCCAGCTCGCCGTGTTCGCCGCCGGCGCGGTCGTCGTGCCCGTCTACCCCACGGCGGGCGACGAGGAGATCACCTGGGTGCTCGGCGACTCGGGCACGTCCGTGATCATTTGCGAGGACGCGGCCGGCGCGGAGCGGATCGAGCGGCTCCGGCCCGAGCTGCCGGAGCTGCGGCACGTGATCGTCATGGCGGGCGGGGCGTCACCCGCGGACACGCCCCCGTTCTCGCCGGCGCCTCGGCCGCTGCTCGCCGCGCTGCCCGAGCGCGCCCCGCTCGACGCCCTCCTGGCCCGCGCCGCGACCCGTACCGCCGACGACGTCGCCTCCATCGTCTACACCTCCGGCACCACCGGGCCGCCCAAGGGCTGTCTGCTCAGCCACGGCAACATCAACGCCGTCCGGGACGGCACGCTCGACCTCGGGGCGAGCGGCCCCGGCGACGCCGTGTACGTCTATCTCCCGCTCGCGCATGTGATGGCGCAGCTCATCGTGCTCAAGACGCTCCTGCAGGGCGCGACCGTCTGCTACTTCGGCGGCCGGGTCGAGAACATCCTCACCGAGCTCGGCGAGGCCCGGCCCACGCATCTGCCGTCCGTCCCCCGGCTCTTCGAGAAGGTGCACGCCATGGCGCTCGCGCTCGCCGAGGCGGGCGGTGACCCGGCCGGTTCGGGCGGTGATCCGGCCGGTTCGGGCGGGGGCGCGGAGGGCGGCTCGGGTGGGCGTGAGCGGTTCGAGGCGGCGGTCCGCCTCGGGGTCCGGGTCGCCGAGATGCGGGAGGCCGGGCACGAGCCCACGGGGGAGCTGCGCGAGCGCTGGGAGGCCGCCGAGAAGACCCTCTACGCGCCCGTCCGCGCCGCCTTCGGGGGCAGGCTGCGCTGGGCGCTGACCGGTGCGGCGCCCATCCCGCGCGCCACTCTCGACTTCCTGCGCGCGTGCGGCATCGACGTGTACGAGGGGTACGGCATGACCGAGTCCGGCGGGGTGATCGCCTGCACCCGGCCGGGGGCGGTCAAGCCGGGCACGGTCGGCAGACCCATGCCGGGGTGCGAGGTGCGGATCGCCGAGGACGGGGAGGTGCTCGCGCGGGGCGCGAACGTCTTCCTCGGCTACCACCGGAACGAGGCCGCCACGCGGGCCGCCGTCGACTCCGACGGCTGGCTCCACACGGGTGACCTCGGCTCCTTCGACGAGGACGGCTATCTCACGATCAGCGGCCGCAAGAAGGACCTGATCATCACGTCGGCGGGCAAGAACCTCGCGCCGACGCAGGTGGAGCAGGCGATCCAGGAGTCCCGCTGGATCTCCCGGGCGGTGATGATCGGCGACCGGCGGCCCTATCCGGTGGCCCTGCTCACGCTGGACCTGGAGGAGGTCGAGGGTGGCGCGCGGGATGGGCGCCGCACCGGTCAGCGCCCAGCGCAGCCTGCCCCCGAAGGCGG
>NZ_JBPQTV010000282.1:0-8493 GCF_051386515.1 Streptomyces sp. URMC 123
GAGACAGCCCCTGAGGGGCGCGGACCACGGGCGGCGCCGTTTCGCCCGGCGGTCACGGCGTTGCCCGGCCGTCACAGCTTGCGGGCCACCGCGAAGATCCTGCGGAACGGGAACACCGTGCCGTGCGGGCCCGCCGGATACGCCTTGCGCAGCAGGTCCCGGTACTGCCCGAGGAATTCCTCCCGGGCCTCCGGGTCGTCCGCCAGCGCCGTCAGCACGGGCCGCAGGGCCGTTCCCTTGACCCAGTCGAGGACCGGGTCCTCGCCCTGGAGCAGTTGGACGTAGGTCGTCTCCCAGGTGTGCGCCTCGCAGCCGAGGTCCGCGAGCAGCGTCAGATACTCCCAGGGTTCGAGAATGTGGACGAAGCGCCGCCCGTATCCGCTCAGCCGATCGCGCCAGCGCGGGGCGTCGCAGAGTTCCCCGAGCAGCGCGTGGCTGGGCGCGGTGAAATTCGCCGGCACCTGAAAGGCGAAGGTGCCGCCCGGATACAGCGCGTCGGTCCACGCGGGGAACGACTGGGGATGGTTGGGCACCCACTGCAGCGCCGCATTGGAAACGATCAGATCGAAGGGCTCGTCGGGGACCCAGGTCGCCGCGTCCCCGTAGCGGAAGTCCAGCCGTCCGCCGCCGGGCGTGGGACCCGCGTACTCCGCCGCCTTGTCCAGCATGTCGGCGGAGGTGTCGTATCCGGTGATGATCGCGTCCGGCCAGCGGCCGGCGAGCAGCGCGGTGACATTGCCGGGGCCGCAGCCGAGGTCGGCGATGCGCGGGGGCCGATTGCCGTGGGGCAGTTCCGGAATACGGTGGAGGAGGTCGTGGAAGGGGCGGACGCGGTGGCCGGAATGGCGGAGATACTGGTTCGGGTCCCACGTGGCTGCATGCATGTTCGAGCCCCCTTGCAGGTACGGGTGTAACTCAAGTGGAACGGTGCCTCGCGCGGACGATGCCCATGCATCCTTCAGAATATCTCTTGACATCAAGAGACTTCATGTCGACAGACCTACTACACTGATCGGTATGGAGGACGAGGTCGATCGACTGGTCGCAGCATGGCGCCGCGAGCGCCCCGACCTCGATGTGGAACCCCTGGAAGTGCTCAGCCGGGTGAGCCGGCTGGCCCGCCACCTCGACCGCGCCCGGCGGCTCGCGTTCGCCGAGCACGGCCTGGAGCCCTGGGAGTTCGACGTCCTGACCTCACTGCGCCGCGCGGGCGCTCCCTACCAGCTCTCCCCCGGTCAGTTGCTCACTCAAACACTGGTCACATCCGGCACGATGACGAACCGCATCGACCGCCTCGCCAAGAAGGGCCTGGTCGAACGCCTGCCCGATCCCAGCGATCGGCGCGGGGTGCTGGTGCGGTTGACCGCCGAGGGGCGGGACCGGGCGGACCAGGCGCTGGCCGGGCTGCTCGACCAGGAGCGGGCGATCCTCGCCGAGCTCTCCCGCGAGCAGCGGGGCGAGCTCGCGGACCTGCTGCGCCGCCTCACCGCGCCGTTCGACAACATCCCGGGCTGACTACGAGGCCGGTTCCAGGTCGACGGGGCCGACGCCCGCCCGGCGGGCCAGCGCCACCGCCGCGAGCGTGGAGTGCACCCCGAGCTTCCCCAGGACGTTCTGCATGTGCGTGCGCACCGTGTGCGGCGAGAGGAAGAGCCGCTCGGCGACCGCCTTGCGCCCCAGCCCGGCCACCATGCAGCGCAGCACTTCCCGCTCGCGCGGGGTGAGCGACTCCACCAGCCGCTCGCTCTCCGTCCGGTGCTTGCGGGCCGCCGTGAGCTCCCGCAGCACCCCCGTGAGCAGCGCGGGCGGCAGGTGCGTCTCGTCGCGCAGCACCCCGCGGATCACGGCCAGCAGCCGGGAGAGCGAGCAGTCCTTGGCGACCCAGCCGCACGCGCCGGCCTGGAGCGCCGCCGCCGCCCTGCGGGGGTCGTCGCGCTCGGCGAGCACCACCGTCCGTACCCCGGGCTGGCCCGAGCGCACGCCCGCCACCAGGGAGATGCCGTCGACCGCGGAGTCCTGGGCCGCGTCCTGGGCGGCGGGCCCGCCGGCCGCGCCGCCGGCCGCCCCGAGGCCGTCCCGGCCGTCCGCGCCGCAGCCGAGGTCGGCGTCGACCAGCAGCACGTCGAAGCGGCGGCCCTCCACCGCGGCGCGCTCCAGGCAGCGCAGGGCGGCCGGTCCGCTCCCGGCGGCCGACACATCCACGTCCTGCTCGGCCGCGAGGGCCGCGGCCAGCGACTCGGCGAAGATGCGGTGGTCATCCACCACAAGGACCCGGATACGTGACACATCGACCCCCATGTCTTCGGGGCACGGGCAAGCGGGTACGGCGCCCGGTCGGGAGAGCACACAGCCGCACGGCCGCCGCCGTGCCCTGGCTGCCACCCCACCCCGGGCGTCGTACCCGACTGTCTCGCCCCCTGATCAGCACCGGCCCCCACCGGCGCTGTGCTTCAGGGTACGGGCGCGGTCCCGCTACGGAAGCGGATTGGCAAAACTGCTTGCCCCCGCTGTTTAGGCTGTGTCACGTGATTGTTCTTGAGGCAGGAGTCGACAAAGATCGCCGTGCCCTGATCGAGGAGCGGCTGGAGGCGGTCAACCAGGAGCGTTCCGCCGCGATGCGCGCGCTGCGCGGCACCCCGGCGGAGCACGACACGCCCGTGCACGTGTTCGCCCGGTGCGAGGGCTCGGACGAGCTGGCGGGCGGCCTGACCGGCTACACCTGGGGGCGCTGGCTCCATGTCGACCTGCTCTGGGTGGACGAGCGGTGGCGCGGCCGCGGGCTGGGCGAGCGGCTGATGGCGCGCGCCGAGGAGATCGCCCGCACCGAGCACGGCTGCGGCCACTCCCGCGTGGAGACCTGGGACTTCCAGGCGCCGGACTTCTACCGGCGCCTGGGGTACGAGGTCGTCGGCGAGGTGCGGGACTATCCGCCGGGGGTGACCGAGTACCTCCTCGCCAAGCGGCTCGCGCCGCCGTCCTGAGGCGCTCCCCTCACAGGAGCCTGCGGGCGCCGGCCGCGGGGACGGCCGGGAAGATCCGGGGCGCGCCGTGGCCCGCCGTCGCGAACGCCTCCGTGACCGCCTTGGCCACCGCGTCCGCGTCGCCCTCGTCGACCAGCGCGATCGCCGAGCCGCCGAAGCCCGCGCCGGTCATCCGGGCCCCCAGCGCCCCGGCTCCCAGCGCCGCCTCGACCACGAGGTCGAGCTCGGGGCAGGAGACCTCGAAGTCGTCGCGCAGGGAGGAGTGGCCGGCGGTGAGCAGGGGGCCGATGGTACGGATGCGGCCCGCCTCCAGCCGGGCGACGACCTCCTCGACCCGGGCGTTCTCGGTCACCACATGGCGTACGCGCCGGCGCACCACGGGGTCGGACAGTTGCGCGAGTGCCTCGTCCATTCGCTCCAACGCAACGTCGCGCAGGGCCTGTACGCCCAGGGCGTGCGCCCCTTCCTCGCACCTTTCGCGCCGGGTGGCGTACTCCCCGTCCCCCAGCGCGTGCCGCACCCCGGTGTCCACGACGAGCAGCCGCAGGCCCGCCCCGGCGAGATCGAACGGCACCTGGCGCTGGGCGAGGTCGCGGGTGTCGAGGTGGAGGGCGTGGCCCTCGGCGCAGCAGGCGGCCGCGGTCTGGTCCATGATTCCGCAGGGCACGCCCACGTAGACGTTCTCGGCGCGCTGGCAGAGCCGGGCCAACTGCCAGCGCAGCAGGCCGAGGTCGAACAGGTCCGCGCAGGCGAGCGCGGTGACCACCTCCAGCGCCGCGGACGACGACAGCCCCGCGCCCACGGGCACGTCCGACGCGAGGTGGACGTCCGCGCCGGTCACCCGGTGGCCGGCGCCGCGCAGCGCCCACACCACACCCGCGGGGTAGGCGGCCCAGCCGCCGTCGCCGGGCTCCAGCACGTCGGCGCGCAGCTCCACGACCCCGCCCGGGACGTCGGCGGAGTGCAGCCGCAGTAGATCGTCGTCGCGCCGGGACACGGCGGCGAGCACGGTGTTGGGCAGCGCGAGGGGCATCACGAAGCCGTCGTTGTAGTCGGTGTGCTCGCCGATGAGATTCACCCGACCGGGGGCCGCCCAGACGCCGTCGGGGGCGGTGCCGTACAGCTCGCGGAAGGCGTCGGCGACCTGTCGGGCGCGCGCGGTTTCGCCGGGGACCGTGCCGCCCGTACCACTCGTACCGGCCGTGCCGCTCGTGCCGCCCGTCATGCCGTCGCCTCCCGGCGGCGGGCGAAGGCCCAGGCGTCCGCCACGATCCCCGCGAGGTCCGCCCGGACGGGCTGCCAGCCGAGCCGCTCGTGCGCGGTGGCGGAGGAGGCGACCAGCACCGCCGGGTCGCCCTCCCGCCGGGGCGCGGGCACCTCCGGCACGGGGTGCCCGGTGACCTTGCGCACGGTCTCGATGACCTCGCGCACGGAGAAGCCGTTGCCGTTGCCGAGGTTGCAGATCAGGTGCTCGCCGGAGCGGGCGGCGGCCAGCGCCAGCAGATGGGCCTCGGCGAGGTCGGCGACGTGGATGTAGTCGCGGACGCAGGTGCCGTCGGGGGTGGGGTAGTCGTCGCCGAAGACGGAGATCGCCTTCCGCCGGCCCAGGGCGACCTGGAGGACGAGCGGGATCAGGTGGGACTCGGGGTCGTGGCGCTCGCCGTACTCCTTGTACGCGCCCGCCACGTTGAAATACCGCAGCGAGACGGCGGCCAGGCCGTGGGCCGCGCACTCCCCGGCGATCATGTGGTCGACGGCGAGCTTGGTGGCGCCGTACGGGTTGGTGGGGGCGGTCGGGGCCGCCTCGGTGATCGGCACCCGCTCGGGCTCGCCGTAGGTGGCGGCGGTGGAGGAGAACACCAGGGTGCGCACGCCCGCGTCGCGCATGGCGGCGAGCAGGGCCATGGAGCCGCCGACGTTGTTCGTCCAGTACTTCCCGGGGTCCGTGACGGACTCGCCGACCTGCGAGAACGCGGCGAAGTGCAGCACGCCGTCGAAGCTCGGCTCCAGCCAGCGGGCGCAGTCCTGCACCCGGCCCTCGATGAACTCGGCCCCCGGCGGCACCGCCTCGCGGAAGCCCGTGGACAGATCGTCCAGGACGGTCACCTGGTGCCCGGCCTCCAGCAGATGGGCCGCCACCACGCTGCCGACATAGCCCGCACCTCCTGTGACCAGGTATTTCCCGGGTGCTCGCAGGCTCATGGGGTCGCCACCTCTCGCAGTCGCTCGGCCGCGGTCTCCGGCGGCACGTCATTGATGAAGACGCTCATGCCGGACTCGGAACCCGCGAGGAACTTCAGCTTGCCGGACGTGCGGCGAATCGTGAAAAGCTCGAGATGCAGTGCGAATTCACCGCGGTTGACGGCGTGGAACGGCGCCTGATGCCAGGCCGCCACATAGGGCGTGGGCGGTTCGTCCGGCCCGAAGAGGCGGTCGAAACGGCGCAGCAGTTCGAGGTAGACGCGGGGGAATTCGGCGCGGGCGGCGTCGTCGAGGCCGCGCAGGTCCGGCACCCGGCGGCGGGGGTGCAGATGCACCTCGTACGGCCAGTGGGCGGCGTACGGCACGTACGCGGTCCAGTGCTCGCCGTCGATGACGATCCGGCGCCCGTCGGCGCGCTCCTCGGCGAGGACGTCGTCGAACAGGTTGCGCCCGCCGGTGCGCTCGCGGTGCGCGGCCAGGGAGCGCAGCATCAGTTCGGTGCGCGGGGTGGCGAAGGGATAGGCGTAGATCTGGCCGTGCGGATGGCCGAGGGTGACGCCGATCTCCCGGCCCCGGTTCTCGAAGCAGAAGACCTGTTCGACGCCGGGGCGCTCCGCGAGGTCGGCGGTGCGGTCGGTCCACACGTCGAGGACGAGGGCGGCCCGTTCGTCGTCGAGGTCGGCGAAGGAGGCGTCGTGGTCGGAGGTGAAGCAGACGACCTCGCAGCGGCCGGCGCCACCGGCGAGCGAGGGGAAGCGGTTCTCGAACACCACCACGTCGTAGTCGCCGTCGGGGATCTCGCTCGCCCGGCCCTCGCGGGAGGGGCACAGCGGGCAGGCGTCGGCGGGCGGCAGGTACGTGCGGTCCTGGCGGTGGGAGGCGATGACGACGGCGTCGCCGAGCAGCGGGTCCCGGCGGATCTCGGAGGCGGTGGCGACGGGGGCGAGGGGTCTGCGGTCGACGGCCTCGCGCACCACGTCGTCCCGGGCGTCGTAGTAGAGCAGCTCACGGCCGTCCGCGAGCCGCGTCGCCGTCTTCTTCACGCCCGGTCACCCGCCTTCACGCTAGGCTCCTCTGCCGCTCCCGTATGCGAACACAAACGAACACAATGAATCACGAGCCAACAGCGTCGTCAACGAAGTGTCGTCAACGAAGCGAGTGAGTGCCACATGCCGCAGCTGGCCGAAGAGCTCAGACTTCCCGTCAACGGTCTCGACTACACGATTCTCGCGATCTACTTCGCCGTCGTGCTGGGCATCGGCTTCGCCGCCCGGCGCAGCGTGCGGACCAGCCTCGACTTCTTCCTCTCCGGCCGCTCGCTGCCGGCCTGGGTGACCGGGCTCGCGTTCGTCGCGGCCAACCTCGGCGCCACCGAGATCCTCGGGATGGCCGCCAACGGCGCGCAGTACGGCGCCTACACCGTGCACTGGTACTGGATCGGCGCCATCCCCGCCATGGTCTTCCTGGGCCTGGTGATGATGCCCTTCTACTACGGCTCGAAGGTGCGCTCGGTCCCGGAGTTCCTGCTGCACCGCTTCGGGCCGGGCTCGCACCTGCTGAGCTCGGGCATCTTCGCGGTGTCCGCGGTGCTGATCGCCGGCGTCAACCTCTACGCCATGGCGATCGTGCTGGAGGCCCTGCTGGGCTGGCCGCAGTGGATGGCGATCGTCGTCGCGGGCTTCTTCGTGCTCGTCTACATCACCATCGGCGGGCTCTCCTCGGCCATCTACAACGAGGTGCTCCAGTTCTTCGTGATCCTCGCCGCGCTGATCCCGCTGACCGTGGTGGGGCTCAAGCGGGTGGGCGGCTGGGACGGGCTCACCGACTCCCTCACCGCCCGGCAGGGCGAGAACTTCCTGTCCGCCTGGGGCGGTACGGGCATCGGCGAGGCCAATCCGCTGGGCGCCAACTGGCTGACCATCGTGCTGGGTCTGGGCTTCGTGATGAGCTTCGGCTACTGGACGACCAACTTCGCGGAGGTGCAGCGGGCGCTGTCGGCGCGGAATCTCTCGGCCGCCCGGCGCACCCCGCTGATCGCCGCCTTCCCCAAGATCATGATTCCGATGGTGGTGGTGGTCCCGGGGCTGATCGCCCTGGTGATGGAGCCGACGCTGGGGCAGGCGGGCAGCGGGCTCCAGTACAACGACGCGATTCCGGTGCTCATGCGGGACCTGCTGCCGAACGGGGTGCTGGGCATCGCCGTGACGGGGCTGCTGGCCGCGTTCATGGCGGGCATGGCGGCGAACGTCTCGTCGTTCAACACGGTGTTCACCAACGACATCTGGGCCGCGTATGTGGTGCGCGGGCGCGAGGACCGCTACTACCTGGCGACCGGGCGGGTGGTGACGGCCGTCGGGGTGCTGGCCGGCATGGGCACGGCGTTCATCGCCGCCAGCTTCTCCAACATCATGAACTATCTGCAGACGCTGTTCTCGTTCTTCAACGTCCCGCTGTTCTGCGTGTTCATCATCGGGATGTTCTGGCGGCGCTCCACGGCCGCGGCGGGCTTCTGGGGGCTGCTGTCGGGCACGGCCGCCGCGATGGTGAACTACTTCTGGCTCTACAAGCAGGGCGTCATCGACATCCCCAGCGACCAGGGCGCCAACTTCGTCTCCTCCATCGTGGCGTTCGTGGTCGGCGCGGTGGTGATGGTGGCGGTCTCGGCGGTGACCCGGCCCCGGCCGGCGGAGGCCCTCGCGGGCCTGGTGTACGGCACCCGCTCGCCCGGCATGGCGGAGCCGCCGGCCGAGGGCGACGACGCGTGGTACCGGCGGCCGGCGCTGCTGGGCTGGGGCGCGATCGTGCTGGCGGCGCTCTGCTACGTCCCGTTCTCCTTCTGACCTCCGTCCGGTTCTCCTTCCGACCCCCGTCCGGAAAGGCGGCGCTTCCCATGAGCCATGAGCACGAGTACGACTACCAGCACGACGTCGAGGAGTTGGAACGCGCGTCGGCGACGGCGGCCCGCCTCTTCGACATCCGCCGCATCATCGGCGGCCTCTTCGTGGTCTACGGCGTGATCGTCACGGTGACCGGCCTGGTCGCCACGCACGCGGAGATCGAGAAGGCCCAGGGCATCAACATCAACCTGTGGGCGGGCCTGGGCATGCTGGTCTTCGGCCTGCTGTTCCTGCTGTGGCTGAAGCTCAGCCCCACGCCACCGCCGCCGGCGCGCGTGGACGAGCCCACCACGCCGGGAGGCACCGCCGGCGAACGCTGAGGACGGCTGAGGCCGTCGCCTTGAGGGCCCGCCCCCGCTGGACACGCGACCGCTAGGGCCGCGCCCCGGGCCGGGGGGCGGGCGGGGTCGGCG
>NZ_JBPQTV010000283.1:0-8483 GCF_051386515.1 Streptomyces sp. URMC 123
CCGCCCGTGCCGATGTTCACCCGCGGCTCGAAGGGCGCGGCGGCGTTGCCCGTGCCCTTGTAGAGCCACAGGGTGCCGTCCGTGCCGCGGGCGATCAGGTCGCTGCGGCCGTCGACGTTGACGTCACCGGTGGAGACCAGGTTGTTGAAGATGTTCCAGCCGGCGCCGATCTTCACCCGGGGGGCGAACGGCGCGCGGTAGTCGCCGGTGCCCTTGTAGAGCCACAGCACGCCGGAGCCGTCGCGGGCGACGATGTCCGTCCTGCCGTCGCCGGTCAGGTCGCCCTGGCCCGCGATCTGGTTGTAGATCTCCCAGCCGGCGCCCACCTTGACCCGGCCGGTGACCGTGCCGTCGCCGTAGCCGAGGTAGATCCACAGCACGCCCGACTTGTCGCGGGCGATGATGTCGGACGCCTGGCCGCCGCCGAGCTGGCCCGGCGCGAGCACCTTGTTGTAGATGGTCCAGCCGCCGCCGATGTACTTGTACTCGTCGGTCTGGTAGTGCAGGCCGCCGGCGTTGTCCCAGAAGTACAGCGCGTCGGACTCGCCGTCCTTGTTCTGGTCCAGGTTGGCGGCGGCGGTGATGTCCTGCCATCCCTCGTCGACGTACTCGCGGTCGGTGAGGCCGCCCTTGCCGTTGGGGCCGTAGACGTAGACGTTGCCCGACGGCTCGACGCCGAAGAGCGGGAAGACCGGGGCGCTGCCGGTGGCGACCGCCTCGATCGTGCTGCTCGGCGCCGACTGCGGCATGGCGCCGGACTCGATGCCCTGGGCGGCGGGCTGGGTGCCGTCCGCCATCGCGGTGCCGGCGGTGGCACCGACCAGGGTGGCGGCGAGCACGGCGGTCGCGATGCGCGTCAGGGCGCGTCCACGCTTGCGGCCGGAAAGTTTGGCCACGTAATTCTCCAGGTGTAGGGGTGCGGCCGATCGGTTGTTCGACCGCAGCGTGAGCAGGATGGTTGCACAAGATCTTCACGTGTCAACCGCCGGGCCCACGGGGGAGCGCGTGGTAGGGCGGGCCCCTGGGGCCCGCCCCTTACCCCCGGGGTCCGACCGGCCCCTGCTCCCCGGTCCGACCGGCCCTCAGTCCCCCGCGCGCTCCCCGGCCCGGTCCCCCGTCTCGGCGGCCACCCACGCCAGGTAGTCCGCGCTGCCGCGGACCACCGGGGTGGCGATGATCTCCGGGGTGTCGTAGTCGTGGGTCGCCTCGATGTACGCCTCCAGCTCCCGGTAGCGGGCGCCGGTCGTCTTGAAGAGGATCTGCCACTCCTCGGCCGTCTCGACGGCCCCTTCCCAGCGGTAGACGGAGGTGACCGGGCCGGAGATCTGGGCGCAGGCCGCCACCCGGGCCGTCACCGCCCCGCGCGCCAGGGTCCGGGCCTTGTCCGCGCTGTCGGCCGTGGTCAGAACGGTCAGGAAGTCCGTGTCTGTCATGGCTCGATCCTCGCATCGCGGGGCCCGGCCGGGGGCGCCCCGACGGCGGGGCGCCGCCACGCGATCACGGCGCCAGCCACTGGTCGTACGCGAGCTTGCAGACCAGCGTGACGACCACGACGACCAGCACCGCCCGCACGAAGCCGCTGCCCTTCTTGAGCGCCATGCGCGCGCCGACCATGCCGCCGGTGAGGTTGAAGACCGCCATCAGGGCGGCCAGCCCCCACAGCACGGTGCCCTGGACGGCGAAGGTCACCAGCGCGCCGAAGTTGGTGCAGACGTTGACGACCTTGGTGGTGGCCGAGGCGGTCACCAGGTCCATGTGGAGGATCGCGGCCAGCGCGATCACCAGGAAGGTGCCCGTGCCGGGGCCGAGCAGCCCGTCGTAGAAGCCGATGCCGACGCCCGCGACCAGGATCGCGGTGAGCACCCGCTGCCGGGTCGCCGGGCCGGGCGCGGGGGCGGTGCCGAAGGCGGGCCGCAGCAGCACGAAGGCGAGGACGGCCAGCAGCACCACCATGATCAGGGGCCGGAGCACGGCGCTGTCGATGCCGGCCGCGAAGAACGCCCCGGCGAGCGAGCCGCAGACGGCGGCCAGCCCGATGCGTACGGCGTTGCGCACGTCGATCGGCGCCTTGCGCGCGTAGGTGACGGCCGCGGCCGAGGTGCCGACGATGGCGACGGCCTTGTTGGTGCCCAGGACGTACGCGGGCGCGAAGTGCGGCAGGCCGACCATGAGCGCCGGGAGCTGGAGCAGTCCGCCGCCGCCGACGACGGCGTCGATCCAGCCGGCCGCCGCGGCGGCGAGACAGAGCAGCAGCAGTGTGGTGAGGGGTATGTCAGGCACGTGCGAGCCGCCGTTCACGCTGCGCGTAGCAGCGGCGCAGCCAGCGCGACCGGCCCTGGGCGGCCGGTTCGAAGGGGACCCTGCGGTGCAGCACCCGGCGGTTGTCGAAGACGTGGAAGCAGCCGGCCGTGATGGTCACGGGCACGCCGTCGAGCTCGGCCAGGCACTCCTCCAGGCGGGCCAGCGCGGCCCGCGCCCAGGGCGTCTGGCCGCTGATCCGGCCGGGCCCGTAGCGCATGGCGGTGTGCCCGTCCGGGAGCGTCCACAGTACGGGGATGTCGGTGCGGGTGAGGGGGTTGCCGTGCGGGTCGGTGGTGTACGACTCGGGCGCGGTGACGGCGTACTCCGGGCGGCGCAGCTCCGAGGTGACGTTCTCGGGCAGCGCGGCGACGACGGTGTCGACGGGGAGGAGTTCGGTGGGCACCCGCTCGGTGTTGCGCATGCCGTAGAAGGAGAGGAAGTGGGGTATGGCGGCGGCCGGTTCGCCGTCGGCGGCGTGGTCGAGCACGGAGTCGTCGGTGTGCCAGTCGAGCTGCCGGGCGTAGCCCCAGGAGGTGTTGGTGCGGGCGGCGTCCGGGCGAGGCGCGACGTTGCGGATCAGCCGGCCCTCGTTCTCCCACGCGTAGGCGACGGGGGTGAGGCCGAGGAGGCGCAGCAGCCCGAAGTGCACGAGGTTGACGACGGTGAGCCGGGACTCGTCGCAGAAGCCGTCGTGGGGGGTGGGCACGTGATCGGCCGCGTGCGGCAGGTCGGTGACGGTGAGCCAGGGCTCGGGGGCGCAGCTCCAGGCGGAGAGCGCGGCGAGCACCTCCGCGGGCAGGTGGTTGCGCAGCTGCTTGGCGCCGTGTTCGAGGTAGAGCGCGACGTCGCTGTCGGGAACCCTGCCCGCGAGCTCCGCGAGATCCGTGAGCGCGGTCAGCGCGGCGGTGGCGGAGGCTTTCGCCGCGTCGGTGAGGGGGATCGGTTCGACGGAAAAGGCAGGCATGGTCCGGAGCCTAGGCAGACGCGCGCCGCGCGTCCCCCGCGAGCCGAAGAGTTGAGGTACTTCTGAGCTTTCCGTGGGCCGTGAGCAGGGATTGCTTCGGGGTGTACGGGGGTGGGCACGGGCCGTGCGGGGCGTTTGACGCCGGTGTCGGGGTGGCGGGTTTGAGTCAGATTTGGACAACGCTCGAACATGAAGAAACACTTGATCAGTAGTATTTCCCCACTCTTGACCGTGTCCAGTTGCGCACTTCCCGGGAGGTCGTCGTCCTCGCCTCAACGCGGCACACGATGGGCACGACGGGCCCGGGCACGGTACGGCCGACGAACTCGCTCGTTCGAGGAAACCGATGACCCGAGGCTCCCCCTTCCCCACGCCCACCGCCGGGGCCCCCGGCCGGACCGTCGGCGCCAACGGGCGGACCGGCGGCGCCGACGGCCGATCCGGCGGCGCCGACGGGCGGACGTTCTGGTCGCTCACCGTGCTCGCGGCGCTGGTCGGCGGCGCCCTCGCGGCAGGTCTGCTGACCGTGCTCCCGGGCGGCTGGCCCGCCGTCGCGGCGGCCGCCGTCACGGCCCTGCTCGTGCTCGGCTCGGCCTGGATCACCCGGCTGCGCCAGGCCCTGGCCGCCGCCCGGACCGACGCGGCCTGCGCCGCGGCGCTCGCCGACGCGCGCGGCGCCGAGATGGCCCACCTCGCCGGCGCGCGGCTGCCCGCGATCCTCGAACGCACCCGTAACGGGCAGGGCATGGAGGGCGTCCCCGGGCCCATCGCCACCGGCGCGACCGGTGAGGGCTTCGGCCGCGCCGTGGCCGCCGTGGTGACCGCGCTCGGCTCCGACGAGGCCGCCCGCCGCGAGCGGATGCTGCGCGACTCCGTCCAGGCCGCGTTCGAGTCCGTGGCCCGGAACATGCACGCGATGTCGACCGTGCAGCAGCAGGTCCTCGACGGGCTCGGCCGGCTGGTCACCGATCCGCTGCTCATGGCCGAGGTGATGAAGGCGGACCACGCCGCCGCGCAGATGACCCGCAAGGCGCAGACGCTGCTGGTCATGTGCGGCATCTGGCCCGCGCGGCGGGAGACCCGGCCGGTGACGCTGTTCGACTGCGTACGGGGCGCGCAGTCGCGGATCGTGGAGTTCGCCCGCGTCGACGTGCACGGCGGCCGGACGCTGTACGCGGTGGCCCCCGCGGTCGAGGGCCTGATGCACGCGATCGCCGAACTCCTGGAGAACGCGACGGTCTTCTCGCCCTCGCGCACGCAGGTGGTCGTCTCCGTGCGGGAGGTCGCCGCCGGCGCGGTCATCGAGATCGACGACGCGGGGCTGGGCATGCCGCCGGACGTCCTGGAGCAGGCCAAGGCGCAGCTCACGGAGGGCCTGGACCTCGCCCAGCTCGGGGCGGTGCCGCGGCTGGGGCTCGCCTGCGTGGGGCGCTGGTCGCGCGAGCTCGGCTTCGGCGTCGAGCTCTCGACGGCCTCGGCGTACGGGGGCACGCGGGTCGTCGTCTTCGTGCCGCACCGGCTGCTGACGGAGCCGGTCGCCGCCGAGCAGGGCTCGGCGGCGATGGCGCTCCCCACCCCGGCGACGGGCCAGCCCGCGGCCCTGACGCCCCCGGGCGCGACCCCGCCCTACGGCACGGTCCACGCACCGCCGGCGCTCGACGCCACGTTCCCCTACGAGCCCGGGCCGGTCCCGTACGAGCCCGCCCCCCGGGGAGCGGTGCCGACCGCGGCGGGCCCCGGCGCCCTGCCCGGTGACGGGCACACCTGGGCCACGAACGAGAACTTCGGCACGCCGCCCGGTGCCGGCGGCGCGCCGGAAGGGACGGACGCCCACGCGGCCGGCACGCACACGGCACCGCCTCCGGCGGGCCCCGGCGCCATGCCGCCGGCGGCCGAGGCCGGCGGACAGCCGGCCGGGGGCGGACACACCTGGGCCGCCGACCAACACCCGGGCGCGGCACCCAGCCCGACAAGCGCGCCCGAAGGGGCGGACGCAGGCACGGCCAGCCACGGCGCCATGCCGGGCGAGGCCGCACACGCTGGCCACGCCGCCCACGGCCGTCCGGCCGGCGACGACCTGTCAGTCGTGAGCGACGGCGCACTGGAAGGAGCCGACGCCCACGCGGCCCACCCGCGTACCGCACCGCCCGCGGCAGGCCCCGGCGCCATGCCAGGTCAGGCGCCCGGCGACGGGAACGCCTGGGCCGCTGCCCAACATGCGGGCACGGCCTCCGGAGCAGCAGACGGCGGCGCGCCCGAAGGCACGGGCGCCCACACGGCCGGCCCGCGCACGGCACCGCCCGCGCCGGGCACCGGCGACGTACAGGCCCAGGGCGGCACCACCGGCCGGCACGCGGCCGCGCCCGGCGACGGCCCGTCAGCAGCCAGCGGCGGCGCGCCGGAAGAAGCCGACGCCCACGCGGCCCACCCGCGTACCGCACCGCCTCCGGCGGAAGCCGGCGCCATGCCGCCAGCGGCCGAGACCGGCGGGCAGCCGGCCGGGGGCGGACACGCCTGGGCCGCTGCCCAGCACCCGGGCGCGGCGCTCGGGACGGCAGACGGCGGCGCCCCGGAAGGCACGGACACCCACACTGCGGGCCTCGGCGCCATGCCGCACACGGCCCTGCCCGGCGGCGGCGCCGGCATCGACGCGCCCGACGGCGGACAGGCCCCGCACGGCACCGCAGGGCCACACGCACACGCCGCGGAGCCCGGCGATGGCCCCGGGCCGACCCAGCCGCACCCGGCCGCACACGCCGGTCACGGCATCCACGACCGTCCGGACGGCGACGGCCTGTCAGCCGTGAGCGGCGGCGCGCCCGAACGAGCCGACGCTCACGCGACCCACCTGCGTACCGCACCGCCCGGGGCGGGCCCTGGCGCCATGCCGGACCAGGCGCCCGGTGACGGGAACGCCTGGGCCGCTGCCCAGCACCCGGGCGCGCCCGAAGGGGCGGACGCACGCAACGCCGGTCACGGCGCCATGCCGCACGCGGCCGTGGCCGGCGACGGCCCCGGGGCGATCCAGCCGCACCCGGGCGCGCACGCCGATCACGGCAGCCACGGGCGTCCGGGCGGCGACGGGCCGTCAGCAGTGAGCGGAAACGCACCCGAAGGGACAGGCGCGGACGGGCGGGGCGTCGGCGGCGCTCAGCACCCGGCTCCTGCGGACACTCGCGGGAGCGGGCCGCGGCATGCCGCGCCGCGGACGACGCCGTCGGGGCTGCCGCAGCGGCGGAGCCGGCGGCGCGCCGGGGGCGGGGCGTCCGCGACGCCACCGCCGCCGCAGGCCGCCGCTCCCGCGCCGGCCCCCCGGGCCGGCCCGGACTGGTCGCCGGAGGCGGCCCGCGCCTCCGTGGCGAGCGTCCTCGCCGGCACCCGCCGCGGCCGCGCGGAACTCGGCGCGACCCCCACGTCACCCGCAAAACCCGGCGCGGCCGCGTCACCCGCGGAACTCGGCGCGACCCCCGCGCCACCCCCTGGCGCGGACCCTTCGGGTCCGCCCTCCCCCGCCCCGGAGCACGAGCCGCGCCCCGGGGAGACAGATCGTCGAGCACACGAAGGAGACCGGTAGTGGCCGGAACCATATCCAGGCTTCCCGATGTGGGATGGATGCTGCGTCCCCTGACGCGGATTCCCGGGGTCCGGCACGCCGTGGTGGTGTCCGAGGACGGGCTGCGGATGGGCCACGACTCCGCCGAGGGCCTCGCGGGCGACGTGCCCGAACTGACCGTCGCCGAGGCGGAGTCGCTCGCGGCCGCGTGCGCGGCGATGACGGTGACCAGCCGGTCCGCCGTCGCGCTGCTGTTCGGCGCGGGCGCGGGCGTACGCCAGCTGATGGTCGAGTCGGAGCACGGCTTCGTGCTGTTCACCTCCGCCGGGCTGGGCGCCTCGCTGGGCGTGGCCACGGACCAGACCGCGGACGTGGGCCTGGTCGCCCAGCAGATGCAGCTGCTCGTGGCGAAGATCGGGGCGCACTTGACGAGCCTGCCCCGAGAGGCGGCCGGCCCCGAGTCATGATCGGGCCAGGGGAGGAACGGACCACCGCCGCGGTACGGCCGTATGTGATCACGGGTGGGCGCGCCGGTTCCTCGCGGGCGGCCCTGCCCCTGGAGACCCTCGTCAGGGCGTCGGGCGACGAGCTGCCCGAGGCCCTGCAACCCGAATACCGGCGGATCGTGGAGCTCTGCGAGGGGCTGCTGTCGGTGGCCGAGGTCGCGGCGCACCTCGGCCAGCCGCCCGCCGTGGTGCAGGTGCTGCTCGCGGATCTCATCGAGTGGGGGCACCTGCTGGCGCGCCCGCCCGTGCCGATCGCCGAGCGTACCGATGTGGACTTGCTGAGAAAGGTGCTCGATGGGCTCGAGAGCAAGCTCTGAACTGTCCGGCGGGCCGGTGCCGGTCCCGGCGCCGGCCGCCGGGCCGGCCGGAGCCGCCCGCCCGCCCGGGGCCGCGCCGGGGACAATGCCCGGGGTCACGCCGGGGGCAATGGCCGGGGCCGCCGCCCCGGGGGCCGCCCCGGGAACCGGGGCCCGCCGCTCCGCCGACTCCGGCGTCTACGTCCGCCCCACCGTCTCCGGCGCCGCCAAGATCCTCGTCGTCGGCCCGATGGGCGTCGGCAAGACCACGCTGATCAGCACCGTCTCGGAGATCAAGCCGCTGTCCACCGAGGCGACGATGACGCAGGCGGGCGCCCGCGTGGACACCGCGCCAGCCGGGTCGGCGAAGACCACGACGACCGTCGCGCTGGACTTCGGTCGGCTCACGCTCGACGGGGAGCTGGTGCTCTATCTGTTCGGCACGCCGGGCCAGCAGCGCTTCCTGCCGGCGTGGAAGGACCTCGCGCGCGGCGCGCTGGGCGCGCTGGCGCTCGTGGACACCCGGGACCTGGAGGCGTCCTTCGACGCCATCGGGCATCTGGAGGACCTGGACGTGCCGTTCACCGTCGCGGTGAACGCGTTCCCCGACAGCACCCCGTACGAGCTGTCGGAGCTGCGCACCGCGCTGGACCTGCTGCCGCGCACCCCGCTGGTGGTCTGCGACGCGCGGGACCACGCCTCGTCCGTCCGCGCGCTGATCGCCCTGGTCCGCCATCTGATCGAAGCCGTCACGGACAGCGTCACGGAGAGCACGTCATGAGCATCCACCCGCCGGGCGGGCCGGCCCCCGAGCTCCCGGCCGGCTGCCCGGCCCACCAGGGGTCCCCGACGGCGCCCCACCC
>NZ_JBPQTV010000284.1:0-8429 GCF_051386515.1 Streptomyces sp. URMC 123
TTCCCTCGCGACTCATAATCGAGTCTTTCGAACCGAATTTCGGCAAGCCGAAATTCTTCCCGATGAGGGGGCCGTGCTGAGGTGGTTTGCCGCCGGTGCGGCTCGAGTGGCCACCGCAGAACCGTTACGGCTCGGCGGCAACCCGGAGAACCTTACGGATCGCCCCCACCCCTGTCAACCACCGCTAGTCCAGGTCGGTGAGGCGCCCGCCGGCGTCCGGCTGGGCCTCCTCCACACGGCGCAGCAGCCGGGTGAGCATCTGCCCGAGCGCCCCGCGCTCGGCCGGGGAGAGGTCCTGGAGGAGGTCCTCCTCGAAGACCGAGGCCATGCGCATGGCCTCCAGCCACTTGCCGCGGCCCTCGTCGGTCAGCTCGACGATGACCCGCACCCGGTTCTTCTCGTCCCGCTCCCGCGTGACGAGCCCCTCCGCCACCATCCGGTCGATGCGGTGGGTCATGGCCGCCGGGGTCAGCCCCAGCCGCTTGGCGAGCTCGCTCGGCCCCATGCGGTAGGGCCGGCCGGCCAGCACCAGGGCCTTGAGCACCTCCCACTCGGCGTTGCTGATGCCGAGGGTCGCGGTCTGCCGCCCGTAGGCGACGTTCATCCGGCGGTTGAGCCGGCTCAGCGCGGAGACGACCACCTCGACCTGGGGGTCGAGGTCCTGGAATTCCCGCTGGTAGATCGCGATCTGCTCGTCGAGGCTCGGTTCCGGCGGACTGGGGGTGTCGGACATGCGCCGAAGTATGGCACGCGAACGGTTGGCGTCGAAGTCCTTCTCTGTGTACTCTTAAGCATCGAACTTTATCTTCGAAGTCTTCAGAGCTCATCACTACAGGGTGCAAGCCTCGCCCCGCGACGGTCTTGCGCCCTCCGTGTTGTCCGCGTCCGACGACTTCCCGACCGAGGTAGGTGAGTGTGACCACCGCGATGGGCGCCGCGCTGCGCCGGATTCAGCTGGGTAACGCGCTGAGCGCGTTCGGCAACGGCTTCACGATCCCGTTCACCTTTGTCTATGTGGCACAGGTGCGGGGTCTGGGGTCGAGTACCGCCGGAGTGGTGCTCGCGACGTTCGCGATCGCCGCTCTCGTCGTGCTGCCGTTCACCGGACGCGTCATCGACCAGCGGGGTCCGCTGCCGGTCGCCGTCGTGGGCACGGTCACCGCCGCCACGGGATCGCTCGGGCTCGGGCTGTCCGGGAGCGCGCCACTCGTGATCGCGTCGGCCGCGGCGCTCGGTGCCGGTATCGCGGTCATCCAGCCCTCGCTCGCCACCATGATCGTGTGGTGCTCGACGCCCGCCACCCGCTCCCGTTCCTTCGCGACCCAGTTCTTCCTCAACAACCTGGGGCTGGGTCTGGGCGGGCTGCTGGGCGGCCTGCTGGTCGACACCTCGAACCCGGCCTCCTTCATCCGTCTCTTCTCGATCGAGGCGGCGATGTTCCTGGCCCTCGGCGCGGTGATCGCGACCGTGCGGCTGCCCGAGGCCCCGCGGATGACCGACGCCGTGCCCCAGGAGAAGCGGAGCGGCGGCCGGTGGCGGGCGCTGCTGGCGGACCGGGCGATGGTGCAGCTGTGCGTGCTGGGCTTCGTGATGTTCTTCGCCTGCTACGGACAGTTCGAGTCCGGCCTCTCGGCCTTCGCGGTCGAGGTCACCCGGATCTCCCCGGCCACCCTCGGCATGGCGCTGGCCGCCAACACCGCCGCGATCGTGCTCGCGCAGTTCGTCGTCCTGCGGCTGGTCGAGCGGCGCCGGCGCAGCCGGGTGATCGCTCTGGTCGGCCTCATCTGGACCGTGGCCTGGGTGATCGCGGGGCTCTCCGGGCTGCTGCACGACAGCCCCGCTCTGGCGACGGCCGCTCTGATCTCCACGTACGCGCTGTTCGGCCTGGGTGAGTCGATGCTGTCCCCGACGGTCGCCCCGCTGGTGGCGGATCTGGCGCCGAGCTCGCTGCTCGGTCAGTACAACGCCACCTTCGCCCTGGTGAAGCAGCTCGCGCTGGCGCTGGGCCCGGCGGTCGGCGGTCTGATGGTGGGCGCCGGCCTGTACGGCTCGTACATCGTGATGCTCGTGCTCTGCTCCCTGGGCATCACGGCGCTGGCGCTGCGGATGGGCCGCCGGCTGACCTTCGCGCAGGACAACCCGCTGCGGGCCCGGTCGCGGATCGTCGCCTCCGGTCCGGCGGCCTCCCCGGTCGTGCCGGCCCAGCGGGCGGAGCCGGGGACGGCGGTCGCCCCGGCGCCCTCCGGCGTCTCCGCCTGAGGCGCGGCCCCGCTCACCCCGCCGGGAGGGCGAACTCGCACCAGACCGCCTTCCCGCCGCCGGGGGTCCTGCGCGACCCCCAGGAGGAGGCGATGGCCGCCACGATCGAGATGCCCCGCCCGGCCTCGTCCGCCGGCTCGGCGCGGCGCCGGCGGGGCAGCTGCTCGTCGCCGTCCGTCACCTCGATGATCAGCCGGCGGTCCGTACGGCGCAGCCGCAGCCGCATGGGCGGGGTGCCGTGCTGGAGCGAGTTGGCGACCAGTTCGCTGGCCGCCAGGACGCCCAGCTCGCGCAGTTCCGCGGGGAAGCGCCAGCTCGCCAGGACTCCCGAGGCGAAGGCCCGCGCGCGGGGCGCCGCCTCGACGCCGCCGAGGAGTTCGAGGGCGGCGTTGTGGAAGAGCTCGGCGTCATGGCCCGTGCGGGCGGGGTGCTGCAGGACGAGGAGGGCGACGTCGTCGTCGTGGTCGGCCGTGACGCCCAGGGCGCGCAGCAGCCGGTCGCACATCACCTGGGGGGTGCCGCTGGCGCCGGCGAGCGCCTGTTCGAGGGCGGCGACGCCGTCGTCGATGTCCTCGCCGCGCCGCTCCACCAGGCCGTCGGTATAGAGGACGGCGGTGGCGCCGGGGCCCAGGGGGACCGAGCCGGAGGCGTGCAGCCAGGCCCCGGTGCCCAGGGGCGGCCCGGTGGGCTCGCCCACCCGGTGCACCGTGCCGTCCACGTCCCGCACGATGACGGGCAGGTGGCCGGCGGAGGCGTAGACGAGCCGGCCCTCGTTGGGGTCGTGCACGGCGTAGACGCAGGTGGCGATCTGGGTGGCGTCGATCTCCGCGGCCAGGCCGTCGAGGAGCTGCAGCACCTCGTGCGGCGGCAGGTCGAGCCGGGCGTAGGCGCGTACGGCCGTACGGAGCTGGCCCATGACGGCGGCGGCGCGCACCCCGCGGCCCATGACGTCACCGATCACCAGGGCGGTGCGTCCGGCGCCGAGGGTGATGACGTCGTACCAGTCGCCGCCGACGGCCGCGTCCGTCCCGCCGGGCTGGTACGTGGCGGCCACCCGCAGGTCGTCCGGCTGTTCGAGCTCCTGGGGGAGCAGGCTGCGCTGGAGGGTGACGGCGGCCTCGCGCTGGCGGCGCTCGCTGGTGCGCAGTCGCTCGGCGGCCTCGACCTGGTCGGTGACATCCGCGGCGAAGATCAGTACGCCGTGGTGCGCGGCGGCCGGGGGGTCGGACCGGTGGTCGCCGGTGAGGGCCGTGATGTCGATGGGGCTGCAGGTGAAGGTGTAGTAGCCATGGCGGGCGCGGGTGGCCACCAGGGCGGGGCCGTGCCCCAGGCTCCCCTGGCCGTCGCGGGCGTCGATCCGGGGGGCGTCCGGGGCGCACGGGCGGCGCGCGCCGACCCCGACGCGCGCCTCGGCCGGCACGGCGGTGGAGACGGCCGCGGTGACGCGGCGGGACTTGACCGTACGGGGCTTGCCGCTGCGCAGCACCTGGTCCATCAGCGGCAGCAGGCCGAGTTCCGCGAGTTCCGGCAACGCCTCACGGGCGGGGTCGCCGGGGGCGCGCGGACCGAAGACGGCGGCGTAGGCGTCGTTGACGTAGGCGAGGCGGTGGTCGGGGCCGTGGACGACGGCGACCAGGCCGGGCACCTGGCCCAGGACGTCGTGTCCCGACAGCCCCGCCACCGAGGGTGGCCCGGGATCGGCGTCGGCCCCGGCGCCGGGCGGAGCGGGGGCCTCGGGGTGTCCGCCGCGCGCGGCGGGCACCGGCCCTCCCCCGGCCGCCGCGGCGGGCTGGGGCTGCGGGAGCCCCGCGGCGCGGTCGGTCCGTGCGGCGGCGCGTCGCTGTGTTCCGGGGAGCCGGGCGCTCCAGCGCGTGAAGTTCACTGAGATTTGCCTCGTGATGTCGCTTCGGGTCAGCCGGGCCGGCCGGGGGTACGGCGCGGGTGCCGGGGATCTCGTCCCCCCGGGCGGAACGCGGAACTCTTCGCAGGTATGAGCCCACCCATGGTCACACGTCCAGTGTGGCCGACCGGACTGACATCCGTCAGACGTCGGGCGCACCCAGTCGCGTTCGCGTCCGGGTCATGGGCCCGTCGTGGCCGTGACTTTGTCGCTTCGTCAGATGGTCGCCTCGGCGGGCCGCCCGCGCACCGGTCCGCCGGGTCACTGTGTCAGCTCGTCGTCTCGTTGTGCCGGCCCGTGCCGGCGGCCAGTTCGAACTCCGCCCGGGGGTGTTCCAGGGAGCCCAGGGACACGATCTCGCGCTTGAAGAGGCCGGACAGCGTCCACTCGGCGAGCACCCGGGCCTTGCGGTTGAACGTGGGGACGCGGCTGAGGTGGTACGCCCGGTGCATGAACCAGGCGGGGTACCCCTTGAGCTTGCGCCCGTAGACGTGGGCCACGCCCTTGTGGAGCCCGAGGGAGGCCACCGAACCCACGTACTTGTGTTCGTACTCGCGCAGGGGGCCGCCGCGCAGTGAGGCCAGCAGATTGGCGGCGAGGACCTTGGTCTGGCGCACGGCGTGCTGGGCGTTGGGCGCGCATTCGGCGTCCGGCTGGGGGGAGGTGCGGTCGGGCACGGCGGCGGCGTCCCCGGCCGCCCAGGCGTTCTCCACGCCCTTGACGCGCAGGGTCGTCTCGCACTCCAGCCGGCCGCGCTCGGTCAGCGGCAGTCCTGTCGCGGCGACGAGCGGGTGGGGCTTCACCCCCGCGGTCCACACCAGGGTGCGGGTGGGGAAGCGCGAGCCGTCGCTCAGCCGGGCCACCCGGTTCTCGCAGGACTCGAGCCGGGTCTCCAGGCGTACGTCGATGTTGCGGGCGCGCAGCTCGCGTACGGCGTAGCGGCCCATGTCCGCGCCGACCTCGGGCAGGATGCGGCCGGTCGCCTCGACCAGAATCCACTTCATGTCCTGGGCGGTGACGTTGTGGTAGTACCGGACGGCGTAGCGGGCCATGTCCTCCAGCTCGGCCAGGGCCTCCACCCCGGCGTAGCCGCCACCGACGAAGACGAAGGTCAGAGCGGCGTCGCGGACTTCGGGGTCGCGGGTGGAGGAGGCGATGTCGAGCTGTTCGAGGACGTGGTTGCGCAGCCCGATGGCCTCCTCGACGGTCTTGAAGCCGATGCCGTGGTCGGCGAGTCCGGGGACGGGCAGGGTGCGGGACACGGAGCCGGGCGCCAGGACCAGTTCGTCGTACGGGACCTCGATCGGGCCCGTGCCCTCCTCCTCGGTGGCGAGGGTCTGGAGGGTCGCCGTGCGCTTGGCGTGGTCGATGGCGGCGACCTCGCCGATGATCACCGTGCAGTCGCGAAGCACGCGGCGCAGGGGCACGACGACATGGCGGGGGGAGATGGAACCGGCCGCCGCTTCGGGCAGGAAGGGCTGGTAGGTCATGTACGGCTCGGGGTCCACCACGATGACCTGGGCCTCGCCGCGGCTCAGCTTCCGCTGGAGGCGCAGCGCGGTGTACATCCCGACGTACCCACCGCCGACAACGAGAATGCGAGGAGGTTCCTTCACCCTCCCATGACGCACCGGCAACGCGAGTTTGTCCACAGGCCCTTCGATTCGTATGACCGGTGGGAGCGCGCCCGCCGGTGGCCCGACCCCCGTCGAAATCGGGACAACACCGCAGGTCAGAGCGGAAATCGAAGGCGATCAAGACAGTGGTTATCGGGTCGGAAGCCGCTCGTACTCCGATCGGGGGGCGGTCCGTGCGGAACTACCCCTTCTTTCTTGACCTGGGCTCAACTATGTTCGTACTTCACGGGGTGGCGCGACCGCACCCCGGATGTCAGGGCGGGGAGTCTCCGGGGGGAGACGTCATTACCGGGGGAATAGCATGCACATGCAGGGCTCTCAATGGTCGGCTGCCGTCACAGCGGAGGGCAACGCGCGCGCGCTCACGGCGGCACATTCGGGGATGCGCGGCGGCTCGGCCGGTCGCTCGGCGCCGCTGCGCGTGGACGCACAGCGCAATCTCGAGCACGTACTGCGCGCGGCCCGCGAGGTCTTCGGCGAGCTGGGGTACGGCGCTCCCATGGAGGACGTGGCGCGGCGCGCGCGGGTGGGGGTGGGGACGGTCTACCGCCGGTTCCCCAGCAAGGACGTTCTGGTGCGGCGGATAGCCGAGGAGGAGACCACCCGGCTGACCGAGCAGGCGCGGGCCGCGCTGGGCCAGGAGAACGACCCGTGGGCGGCGCTCTCCCGCTTCCTGCGGACGTCGGTGGCCTCGGGCGCCGGACGGCTGCTGCCGCCGCAGGTGCTGCGGGTGGGCGTGGACGCCGAGGCGGAGGTCGGCGAGGCGCGCGTGCCCCAGCAGCGGCAGTCGTCGGTCCCGGCGCAGGCGGCGGCCCAGCCGGAGCTGCGGCTCGTCGAGCGGCGGCCCGCGGCCGAGGAGGACCGTGACGACTCGGGCGCGGCGGCCCTGCTGGAGGTCGTCGGGCGGCTGGTGGAGCGGGCCCGGGCGGCGGGCGAGCTGCGGGCGGACGTGACCGTCGCGGACGTCCTGCTGGTCATCGCCACGGCGGCGCCGTCGCTGCCGGACGCCCAGCAGCAGCAGGCGGCGTCCACGCGGCTGTTGGACATCCTGCTGGAAGGGCTCCGGCCGCGCCCCGCGGCATGACGTCCTCGGGGTGGGCCCACCGCACCGGGCCTGCCCCGAAAGGGTGAACGCCGCTGCTCTCCTGTGCGAAGTCTCCCCGGACGAGTGATTGCCCGGCTTGACGGGTAAGCCACGGTCGCCCGTGTGTCAGGCTGACCGCGTGTTCGGGTCTGACAGCGTGTACAGAGGCTTTCAGCATGGGCGTTGACGGGCAGGAGGAGCCGCCCGGCGGCGGCGCGGACGGTGGCGTGGGAGAGCCGGACGGCCTGCCGCCCCGGCAGGTGCCGGGCCAGAGCGGGCCGCCGCCGCCCACCCATCGCCCCAAGCACGCCGCCCGCTCCGGTCCGGGCGGTGAGCCGGGGGTCCCCTCGCAGCGATCGGCCCAGGAGGGCGGCTCCGCGGCCGTGCAGCGGCCGCCGTCCGACCGCGAGCTCATCGGGCGGATGCGGGCCGGGGACGACAGCGCCTACGCCGAGCTCTACCACCGGCACGCCAAGGCGGTGTGGCGCTACGCCCGCAGCTGCTGCCGGGACCCGCACACCGCGGACGACCTGACCGGCGAGGTCTTCGCCCGCACCCTCCAGGCGGTGCGCGGCGGGGCTGGCCCGGACACCGCGGTGCGGGCCTATCTGCTGACCACGGTCCGCCGGGTCGCGGCCGCCTGGGGGAGGACGACCAAGCGCGAGCAACTGGTCGAGGACTTCGCGGCGTTCGCGTCGGCGGCGGAGCGCGTCACGTCCCCGGACGAGAAGACGACGGAGCTGAGCGCCGAGGTCCGGGCCATGCGGGAGGCCGAGCAGTCCCTGGCCGTGCGGGCCTTCCGCAGCCTGCCCGAGCGCTGGCAGACGGTGCTCTGGCACACGACGGTGGAGGAGGTGTCGCCCAGCGAGGTGGCCCATCTGCTGGGGCTGACGGCCAACGCCACGGCCGTGCTCGCGCACCGCGCCCGCGAGGGGCTCAAGCAGGCGTACCTCCAGGCGCATGTGTCCACCGCGCTGACCGCCGGCGGGGCGTGCGCCCGATACGCCGACCGGCTGGGCGCCTATGCGCGGGGCGGGCTGCGGACCCGCGCCGAGCGGGGACTGCGCAAGCACCTGGAGGAGTGCGCGAGGTGCCGACTGGCCGCGCGCGAGGTCAAGGACGTCAACGAGCGGCTGCGCGCCCTGCTGCCGGTCGCGGTCGTGGGCTGGTTCGCCGCGGGGTACTCGCTCAAGGCCGCCGGGGCGGTGGCCGGTGCGGCCGGTGCGGCGGGCGCCGCCGTGGGCGGAGGCGCGGCCGCGGCGGGCAAAGCGGGCGGCGCGGCCTCCTCCGAGGGGCTGGGCGCCCCCACCAAGGCGGCGATCGCGGCGGGGATGCTGGCCGCGACCGCGGGCATCGTCTACGGTCTCGCCTCCAGCGACACGCCCCGGCAGAGCGAGAGACCCCGGGCACAGCCCTCGGCGCCCCCGCTGGTGCCGCCGACGTCGAGCCCCGCGCCGCCCACCACCGGGCCGCCGCTGAGGCCCCCGGTGCGACCGCTGCCACCGCCTCCGCCCACGGCGGCGCCCGCCGCACCGGCCGCACCGGCCAC
>NZ_JBPQTV010000285.1:0-8395 GCF_051386515.1 Streptomyces sp. URMC 123
CGACGCGCTGGCGCTCTCCGACGACCGGCCCGCGCCGCCCGCCGACCACCTGCGGGCCCGGCTCGCCCGCGTGGCCGTGCCGCGCCCGAGGCGGGGGCTCGGCTTCAGGAGATGTGGTTGCCATGAACGAGACCGCCCCGCGCAAGACCCGGCACACCGCCACCACCGCTCGTACCGACGACAGCGCCGCCGCCCGCAGGAACGCGGCCGCGGCCCTCCAGCGGGCGCTGGACCGCCGCGACAACGGCGGCGCGACCGGCCACTGACCGGCCCGCCGACGCCGTACGAGCCCTGACCGCGCACCGCCTCACGGGTGCGCCGCGAGCCCTCAGCCGCCGCGCACCACCTCGAACGCGTCGACGCGCCGGCCGTTCTCCGCGAGAGCGCTGACCTTCAGCCGCGGCCTGCTGCCCGGCTCGGCCTCCACCGCGAGGAAGGAGTAGCCGGTGTAGCGGACCCGGGACCACTCCACCAGGTCCGGGTCGGGCAGCCGCAGCTCGGTCCAGTGGAACGTCAGGATGTGCTCGTGGTCGTGGACCGCGCCCTCGTAGCTGTCCCGCACGCCCGGCCCGAACCCGTACAGCTCCTTGCCGGCCCCGCCCGCCGTGACGTACACGATGCCGTCGCGGGTGGGGTCGGTGGTCGCGCCGATGGGCACCCGCCGGCCGACCTCGCCGCCGCGGATGGCGTCGGTGCGCTCGTAGACGTGGTTGTGGCCGTTGATCACCAGGTCCACCTGGTGCTTCTCGAACAGCGGCACCCAGGCGTCCCGCACCCCGCCGTCCGAGGCGTGGGTGCTGGTGGAGTACGCGCAGTGGTGGAAGAACACCACCACGAAGTCGACGCCCGGGGTGCGGCGCAGCTCGCCCAGGCGCCGCTCCAGCCAGGCGGTCTGGCGGCCGCCGGTCACCCCCCGATTGGCGGGTATCTCGTACGAGACGTCATTGGCGTCGAGCGCCACCACGCCCACGTTGCCGTGGACGAAGGAGTACACCCCCGGCGCCGCCCGCGGGTCGGGGCCGTTGTCCGGCATGCTCCAGCGGGCCGCCTGGCCGCCGTAGCCGTTGGGGGAGTACCAGGCCTCCATGTCGTGGTTGCCGGTGGTCACCATCCACGGCACCCGGGAGGCCACCGACTCCGTCTGCGCCAGGAACTGGTCCCACACCCGCGCGTCGTAGACGTCCGACTCCTTGCCGTGCCCCGAGGAGTCGGCGTAGCACAGATCGCCCGCGTGCAGATGGAACGCGGGGTTCTGGCCCAGGATCAGCTGGTCGTTGGCGAGCGCGTGATAGCTGACGCCCTGGTCGCCGAAGGCGGTGAAGACGAACGGCTCGGCCGCGGCCGGCGCGGTGCGGAAGGAGCCGATGGTGCCCAGCCGGCTCGCCTCGGCCGGGTCGAAGCCGTCGTGCCCGACGCCGTAGTAGTACGTGGTCCCCGGGCGCAGTCCGTCGAGCGCGGCGTGCAGATGGAACTGGCGCACCTCCGGGAGCTTCTTCGACAGCGCGGGCGTGTGCAGCGGGCGCACCTCCGCCTCGATGCGCCGGCTCAGCTCCCAGGGGGCGAGCCCCACCCGCAGGAACGGGCGGCGCACGGCGAGCGGCACCTGCCAGGAGATCCGCATCTGCGTCCTGGGGTCCGCGCCGAAGGCCAGCCGGCGGCCGAAGGGGGCCACCAGCGAGCCGTCGACGCCGGCGGCCGCGGTGCTCGTGACCAGCGTGGGGGAGGGGCGCGCGGGCCGGCCGGCGGCGCTCGCGGGGCCGGCGCCGAGGCCGCCGGCCAGCAGCGCGGCGCCGCCCGTGGCCGCGCCGCCGCGCAGCAGACCGCGCCGGGAGAGGGTGGCGCGCAGATACTCGTGCTGCTCCGGCATGCTCATCCGGCGCGCCAGGCGCTCGGGTATGCCGACTCGTGGGGTGTCGGAGGTCGAACCGGGGGTTGCCGTCATGCCGACAACGTGTCAGGAGCGGCCAACTCCCCGCTGTACAACGGGTGAACGGCGGGTTGCGGGCGCTTCGGCCCCGGCCGTGCGGGGTCGCTTCCAGCGCGGTGCCGACCCTCCGTGGCCGCGCGGTCCGTCCGGCATGCGGACAGGCCGTGTCATGACGTGGGACGAGGAGTAGGGTGCCCGCATGTCTCGCAGCATCGATCTCGCAGTCATTCCCGGCGACGGCATCGGCCCGGAGGTCGTGGCCCAGGGCCTCAAGGTCCTCACCGCGGTGCTCGGCCGGGACGTGAAGCTGGAGACCCGGGAGTACGACCTCGGCGCCCGGCGCTGGCACGCCACCGGGGACACGCTCCCCGACGCGGAGCTCGCCGCGCTGCGCGGCCACGACGCCATCCTGCTCGGCGCCATCGGCGACCCCTCCGTGCCCTCCGGGGTCCTGGAGCGCGGGCTGCTCCTCAAGCTCCGCTTCGCCTTCGACCACTACGTCAACCTGCGGCCGACCAGGCTCTTCCCCGGCACCGCCTCCCCGCTCGCCCTCCGCGACGGGCAGTCGGTCGACTTCGTCGTCGTCCGCGAGGGCACCGAGGGCCCCTACACCGGCAACGGCGGCTCCCTGCGCACCGGCACCCCCGCCGAGGTCGCCACCGAGGTCAGCCTCAACACCGCGTACGGCGTGGAGCGCGTCGTCCGCGACGCCTTCGCCCGCGCCGCCGCGCGGCCCCGCAAGAAGCTGACCCTCGTGCACAAGAACAACGTGCTGGTGCACGCCGGCCACCTCTGGAAGCGGATCGTCGACGCGGTCGCGGCGGAGTACCCCGAGGTCACCACCGACTATCTGCACGTCGACGCCGCGACGATCTTCTTCGTCACCCAGCCCGAGCGGTTCGACGTGATCGTCACCGACAACCTCTTCGGCGACATCCTCACCGACCTGGCCGCCGCCGTCTCCGGCGGCATCGGCCTCGCCGCCTCCGGCAACATCAACCCCACCGGCGCGTACCCCTCCATGTTCGAGCCCGTGCACGGCTCCGCGCCCGACATCGCCGGCCGGGGCAAGGCCGACCCCACCGCCACGGTGCTCTCCGTCGCCCTGCTCCTGGAGCACCTCGGCCTGACCGCCGAGGCCGCCCGCGTCGAGGCGGCCGTCGCCGCCGACCTCGCCGAGCGCGCCGGCGCCGCCCCCCGCACGACCGACGAGATCGGCGACGCGCTCGCCGCACGCGTAGCCACCGGCTAGCCCGCCGGCAGTGGCGGGCCCCACGTGCCCGCCGCTGTCCTCCTCAGCGGTCCGGGTGCGACCATCGACCCGGGCCGCATTCACCTGTTCCGGCCACGGCACCACCCGAGCGATAATCGGACGTGGGGCCGCGGCATGAGGGAAAAGCTCGGACGTCCTCGCGATGCGGGGGCGCGTGAGTGCGGTCCGTCACACACAACGGTGAAGGACACGTACTCATGACGACGCCCACGACGATCGAGCTCAAGCCCTCCTCGCACCCGCTGTCCGACGCGGAGCGCGAGGCGATTCTGGCCAACCCCGGCTTCGGCCGGCACTTCACCGACCACATGGTGACGATCAAGTGGACCGAGGGCCGCGGCTGGCACGACGCCCAGCTCGTGCCGTACGCCCCGCTCTCCATCGACCCGGCCAACATGACCCTGCACTACGCGCAGACGATCTTCGAGGGGCTGAAGGCGTACCGCCAGCCCGACGGCGGCGTGGCCACCTTCCGCCCCGAGGAGAACGCCGAGCGCTTCCGTGCCTCCGCGCGCCGGCTCGCCATGCCCGAGCTGCCCGTGGAGACGTTCATCGCCGCGTGCGACGCGCTGGTCACGCAGGACAGGGCGTGGGTGCCCAGCGAGGGCGAGCAGTCGCTCTACCTGCGCCCCTTCATGTTCGCCAGCGAGGTCGGCCTCGGGGTGCGGCCCGCCAACGAGTACCTCTTCATCGTGATCGCCTCCCCGGCCGGCGCGTACTTCCCGCAGGGCGTCAAGCCGGTGTCCGTCTGGCTCTCCGAGGAGTACGTCCGCGCCTGCCCCGGCGGCACGGGCGCGGCCAAGACCGGCGGCAACTACGCCGCCTCCCTCGTCGCCCAGGCCCAGGCCATCGAGCACGGCTGCGACCAGGTCGTCTGGCTCGACGCGATGGAGCGCCGCTGGATCGAGGAGATGGGCGGCATGAACCTCTACTTCGTCTTCGGCGACCGCATCGTCACCCCCGAGCTGACCGGCTCCCTGCTGCCCGGCATCACCCGCGCCTCGCTGCTGCGCATCGCCGCCGACCTCGGCTACGAGGTGAGCGAGGGCCGGATCTCCGTCGACGACTGGAAGCGGGGCAACGCGGACGGCTCGCTGACCGAGGTCTTCGCCTGCGGCACGGCCGCGGTGATCACGCCCGTCGGCTCGGTGAAGTCCACGAGCGCGGACTGGACCGTCGGCGACGGGCAGCCGGGTGAGGTGACGATGAAGCTGCGCAGGGCGCTGCTGGACATTCAGACGGGTGCGGCGCCCGACACGCACGGCTGGATGCACCGCCTGGCCTGAGCGGTGCGCGCTGCGCGCGCGTGAGCGGTACGTGGTCGTGCCGCGCGTTGTGATGACGCCGCGCTCCCGAGCCGCGGAGGCCCGCCCCGACTCGCGTCCGGGACGGGCCTCCGCCCGTTTCAGGCTCTGGGAGCGCCGGGTGTGACGCGGGCGACGAGGGCGGCGGCGACGGCGGCGCGCAGCCGCGCGGCGTCGGTGAGCAGCCGGTCCGGGCCGGGCGGGACGGCCCAGCGCACGAGCCGGTCCCGGGCGAGCCCGGGCACGGTGAGCCGGCAGCCCTCGCCGAGGACCTGGATCTCGTACGCCTCGGGCCACGCCCACCGGTCGGCGCTCCCGGCCGCGACGAGCCAGGAGTAACGGGGCGAGGCCCCGGCCTCCTCGGCGACGACGGCGCCGGAGCGGTCCCCGAGGTGCGCGAGCACGCGCAGTGCCCAGAGGCGGGGCATGCGTACGGCGTCCCAGCCGTGGCACCGGCCGGCGCGGGCGATGTTGACACCGGCCCCGCGCGGAATCCAGTCGAGAGTGTGCATACGACGATGCTGGAGGCGGTCGCTGGCCACAGGGGGCACAGTTCGTGCCCCCTGTCCGTGCCTCACGCCGTCAGCAGTCCGATGTCCACGGCGAGGCGCGCGGCGCGGCGGCGGCGCTCGGGGGAGGGGGCCGCGGTCTCCTCCAGGACGATGCGCTTGGCGTAGCCGTTCCAGCGGACGGTGTCCGGGGCGGCGGCGTGCGCCTGGGCGAGGGTGGCCAGGGCCGCGTCGGGCCGGCGGTCGAGGTGGTACGCGCGGGCCTGCTCGATGCGGTGGCGGGCCCGGCGCGGCCGCGAGGGGATCGCCGTGGCCTCGGCGCGGGCCGCCTGGCGCGCGCTCTCGCCACCGGCGTGCAACTCGACGGCGACGGTGACCGCGTGCGCGCCGAGGATGGCGCGGCCGAAGCTGGTCACGGGGTGGAAGTAGTCGGCGGGCAGCCGCTCGGCGACGCTCACCGCCCGGTCCCAGCGGGACCAGGCCCGGCCGCTCTCCCCGCGGCGGGCCGCGGTGTAGGCGGCCTCGAACTGGAGGGCGCCGTAGATCGCCCGCACCTCGTCCGGACCGTCGGGCAGGAACGCGCCCAGGTGGTCGAGCACCTCGTGCGTGACCTGGTCGGCCGCGTCGTAGTGACCGGGGCCCGCGTCCCGGTGCGCCTGCGCCGTCAGCCAGGCCGCCATGCCGATGGCGTGCGGGTCCTCCGACTCCTGGGCCGCGACCATGGCGCGCTCCGCCACCCGCCACAGCAGATGGCCGTCCGGCTGATAGGCGAGGAAGAACTGCGCGAGGGAGTAGACCTCCGCGAGCACGGCCTGGGCGGACCGCCGGTCGGCGGCGGACTGCGCCTGCCGGGCGGCGAGTCGGGCGTCCCGGATCAGCTCGGGCAGCAGCCCGCCGAGCACCTCGCGGTGGTCCGGGGCGGCGTGCCGGGCGGACCAGGCGCGGGCGAGCCGGGCCCGCAGGTGGTCGGCGGGCGGCGCGGGCCGGTCGTCGGAGAGCGCCAGCGCGTCGACCGCGGCGGCCACCGCGGGGAGCCGGCGGTGCCCCGGACCGCCGAACAGCGGCACGTGGTGGGCCCGGTCACCGGTGAGCTCGGACAGCTCCCGCACCCGGAGCGCCTCCGCGACCGCGAGCACCACGTCGAGCTTCGGCGTCCTGAGCCGGCCGTTCTCGATCTGCTTCACCCACGACGCGGACTTGCCCACCAGCCCGCCGAGGGTCTCGCGCGTCATTCCGCGCCGTGTCCGCAGCAGTTGCATGCGCTGTCCGAACGCGAGGGGGTCGCGGTACGGGTCCGGGGTGGCGTCAGCGGGCACGGTCTCGCCCCTTCTCTGCGAACTCTGCTGCTCGGCTTCTGTGCCTCTCGGCGTAGGACTGCGAAAGGCCGCGAAAGGATCGTCCCTGCCAGAGTAGGGCCCGAACGGGCCGCGGTGGCCCGCTTGTTCGCGTCCGACGGGACATGTGGAGGCTCGATGACAGGCCGCGTGCTGTATCTCCTGGGCTCGGGCGCCCCGCCCGTCCTGCACGTCGCCGATCCGATCCGCCGCGCGCGAGCCGAGGGGTGGGACGTGTGCCTCGGGCTGACGCCCACCGCCGCGCGGTGGCTGGAGGCGGAGCTGCCGCTGCTGGAGGAGCTCACGGGGCACCCGGTCCGGTCCCGCTACAAGGCGCCGGGTCAACCGGACGTCTGGCCGCCGTGCGACGTGGCGGTCGTCGCCCCGGCCACGTTCAACACGGTCAACCGCTGGGCGCTGGGGATCACCGACACGTTCGTCGTCGGATTCGCGGCGGAGGCCATCGGCAAGCGCATCCCGCTGGTGGCGATGCCGTGCGTGAACGCGGCGTACGCACGGCACCCGCAGTTCGACCGCTCGATCGCGACACTGCGCGCGGCGGGCGTGACGGTCCTCTACGGCGAGAACGGCTTCGTACCGAACGAACCGGGCGCGGCCAGGCCCGCGGCGTACCCCTGGCACCTGGCCCTGACCGCGGCCCGCGCGGCGACCGGGAACGGCGGCGCCTAGGCGTTCGGGCCCCCGCCGGGGAGCGGGAGGCCGGCCGTTCCCGGTGGCGCATCGCCCAGGAGACTCGGAAGCTCGGTCAGGGAGTCGATCCGCCAGTCCGCCGCCGTGACGACGTCGGGCGCGTCGGCCCAGAGCCGGCCCCATGGGCCGCGTCGTATGTGCGCGGTGCGCAGCCCGGCCGCACGGGCCGGGAACACGTCGTTGTGCGGGTGGTCACCGACGTAGACCGTCCGCTCCGGTGCCGTTCCGGCCAGGGCGAGGACACGCTCGAAGAACGCCGCTGCGGGCTTCGCGACCCCCCACTCGCCGGACACGGCGACCGCGTCGGCGGGCAGCTCCAGCGCGCGCAGCAGTTCACCCGCGCGGCGCGTCTGATTGCCCGCGATCACCACGCGGAAGCCGAGCGCCCGCAGCTCGCTCAGCGCGGGCCGGACGTCCGGGTAGAGGTCCGACTCGTCGAGGCGCTCGCCGCGTCCGGCGGCCTCCCGGGCCGCGTACTCGGCCGCGATGTCGATGCCCGGCCGGGCCAGGCGCAGCGCGTCCGCGTTGTCCCGACCCTGGGCGGTCACCGCTCCGACGAGCGCGGAGAGCGTGTGCGCGGGGACGCCGAGCCAGTCCGCCCAGGAACCCCAGTAACGCTGGTCATCGGTGAGCGTCTCGCCCACGTCGAACACGACGGCCTCGATCACGCGCAGCAGCCTAGGGCTCGATGAGCGGCCACGCGATCCCCGCGCCATGCACCGACCCACCCAGTTCCGTCGCGCTCCCCATATGTCTGAACTCGGCCGCATTATTACGGCAGTTCGGCTAAAAGGGGTCGAGAGCGGGTATCACTGCTGATGGTGGCGACGTCCGCATGAACGGAGGGGGCACGATGCTCGATCAGCACGCACCGCTTCTCGTCAGTCCCGCAGAGGCCAGGGCGCTCGAGGCGGCCATGGTGGAGCCCGAGGCAGGGGTGAGCGGCGCGCCGGTGTACGCGCCGGAGGCCACGGGCGGGATTCTGCTGAGCATCCTCATCTCGCCGAGGGAACCCAGGGAACCGAAGGAGCCGAAGGGGACGTGAGTCCCGATCGGTCGCGGAGCGCATACGCCGCGTCGGCGGCCGACCTGGCTCTCCGTGCCCTTGAGGCGCTCCGCCGCACCGAGGGCACGGCGCCGGTCGCCCGACACGTCGACGAGGCGGACGACGTCAAGGCGGCGCTGGCCGCCATCCGTGTCGTCGGCGCCGACCTCTTCGCCCCGTGCCTCCTCGCCGACGCGGCCCTCCACCCCGAGGACGCGGCGGCCGTCGCCCGGTCCGGCGCGCCGGTGTACGCGCCGGAGGCCACGGGCGGGATTCTGCTGAGCATCCTCAT
>NZ_JBPQTV010000286.1:0-8383 GCF_051386515.1 Streptomyces sp. URMC 123
CCGCGCCGGGCCTGGCGCCGTCCAGCCGCCGGGTCAGCTCCCGCAGCCGCGCGGTGGCCTGGTCCCGGTCGTACGCCAGCAGCAGCCGGCAGTCCTGTCCGCGCGCGGGCCGCACGTGCGGCAGCCAGCCCAGCCAGGCCCACTCCGCCAGCCGCGCCTCCGGCTCGCGGGTGGCGTCCGCGCTGATGAGGACCAGTTCCAGCACGTCGGGGGAGTGCAGCGCGGCCAACTGCGCCAGGACGGACCGGGCCAGCCCGCTCAGCCGCTCCCGGGGGCCGGCCAGGCCCAGCGAGCGGACCTCGCGCAGATCCACGGTCACGGGGGCGGGCGGCGCGCCCGCGCGGTCGGCCGTGCCGAGCCGCAGGACGAGTGCGTCGGGGTGCGCGAGGCCGCGCTCCCACAGCCGGGGGCCGGGGCCGAGCGCGGTGAGCAGCACGTCGGCCGGGTCCGGCCAGCGGTCCTGGGCGGTGTCCTCCGCGCCGTGGGCGTCCGTCGCGTGCTGGGCGTCGCCCGTGTTCGCCGCCCGCCGCTCCCGCGCGGTGGCGCCGGGGGCGGCGGCCCTGCCGGCCCGCTCCCGCTCCTGCTCGGCGCGCCCTCCGGCGAGCCGCCGGGCCCACGCTCCTATGCCCCTGCCGAGACGGGCCCGCGCGGGCTCCTGGCTCTCCCGGGCGTCCTGGGCCTCCCGGGGCTCTCCGGGCTCCTGCGGCGGCACGACGGTGCCCCTCGCGGGCGTACGGGCCCGCGTGCCGCCTCCGGCGGACGCGGGGTCGTGGGGCCGCCCGGCGCCCTGACGCTGCTCCGCGCCGCCCCCGGCCACGGGCGCGGTACGGCTCTCGGCGGTCTGCCCGTGGGCGCCGCTGCCTGCCGCCTGCGGCGGGTGCGTGTGACCGTACGGCGCATTGGTTGCCGTACGGGCGCCGTCGGGGCGGCCCGTTGCCTGTGCCTGGGCCGCTGCGCGGGGCGTGCCCGTGTGCGTCTCGGGGGTGGCGGTCGCCTCGGGTGCGTCGGGTGCGCCCTGGCCGGGCGCGGTGCCCTGTCCGTGTGCCGCCTGCGGCGGGGGCGTGTAGCTGTACGGCGCGTTGGTTGCCGTACGGGCGTCGGCGGCGGCGCCTGTCGCGTCGGCCTGCCGGGGGACGGCCGGGTGCGCAGCCTGCGGATGTGTACGGCTGTAGGGCGCGCTGGCTGCCGTACGGGTGTCGGCGGGGGCGCCGGCCGCGGTGCGGGGCGCGGGTCCCTGGCCCTGCGGGTCGGCGGATGCCGCCTGCGGCGGATGCGTCTGACCGTACGGCGCGTTGGGCGCCGTACGAGCGTTGGCGGGGTCGGAAGCGCGCCCGCCGGCGTGGGTTGCGTGTCCCTGGGCAGCCGCTGCGCGGGGCGTGCCCATGTGCGCCTCGGCGGCCGTCTCGGGGCCGTGGGGCGCGCCGGTTGCCGTACGGGCGCCGTCGGGGCGGCCCTGCCCGTGGGCGTGGGTTCCCTGCGCCTGGGCCGCTGCGCGGGGCGTGCCGCGGTCGGGACCGGCGGCCGTGGTGAGCGGCCCTCCGTCGGTCCCCGCGCGGTGGGCGCCGGCTGCGCCCGTGGGGTGCCCCTCGGAGCCGGCGGCCGTCCCTGGGGTGTGGGGCGCGCCCTGACTCTGGGTGCCGCTGTGTGCCGCCTGCGGCGGATGCGTGTGGCCGTACGGCGCGCCGGTTGCCGTACGGGCGTCGGCGGGGGCGGACGCGTGCCCGCCGGCATGGGTTGCCTGTCCCTGGGGCGCCGCTGTGCGGGGCGTGCCCGCGGTCGCCTCGGGTGCGCTCTGGCCGGGCGCGGTGCCCTGCCCGTGGGCACCGCTGTGTGCCCCCTGCGGCGGATGCGTCTGACCGTACGGCGCGCCGGTTGCCGTACGGGCGTCGGCGGCGCCGGCCGTTGCGTGTCCCTCGGAGCCGGTGGCCGTCTCGGGGGCGTAGGGCGTGCCCGGGTGCGGCGGGGTGCCCTGGCCCTGGGGACCGCCGTGTGCCGCCTGCGGCGGGGGCGTGTGTCCGTACGGCGTGCCGGGCGCCGTACGGACGTCGGTGGGGCCGGGAGCGCGCTCACCGGCATGGGCCGCGTGTCCCTGGGGCGCCGCAGTGCGGGGCGCGCCCTGGTTCGGTGCGGTGGCCTGGTCCTGGTGGTCGACGGATGCCGCCCGCGGCGGGGCCGTGTGTCCGTACGGCGTGCCGGGCGCCGTACGGGTGTCGCCGGGGGCGCCGGCCGTGGTGCCGGGCGCGCCTTCTGCCCCTGCGGGACGGGCGCCGTGTCCTGTCGCTGGGTGCCCCTCGGCGGCCGCCGCCGTCCCGGGGGCGGAGGACGCGCCCTGGCGTGGCGCGGCGCCCTGGGCTTGGGGGCCACGGATGCCGGCGGGGGAGGAAGCCTGCCCGTGGGGGCCGTCGGAGCCCCCCTGCGCCCCGGCCGCTGCCGTGCGTGGCATGCCGCGGTCGGGGCCGACGGCCGTGGTGTGCGGCCCGCTCTCCGTGCCCGAAGGGCTGCTGCTGGGCGCGCCCCCCGGATGCCCTGCGGGACCGCCCGATCGCGCCTGCCGCGAGTGCGTCCGGCCGGACTGCGTGCCGGGGCGCGGCTCGTCCTCGGGCCCCGCGCCGTGCGTGTCTGCCGCGGCCGCTCCCGCACCGGCGGAGGCGCCCGTTCCGTAGGAGGGCGCGGCAACCGTCGCCGAAACGCCACGCCTGTGCGTTCCCTGCGCGGGGAACGTCCGGCCGTGCGGCCCCTCCTCGGCGCCCGTGGCGGGCCCGGCCGGGGAAGCCGCCGTTGCCGCCCCGTGGGGCGCGTCCACCGGGCCGCCGGTGGCCCCCTGCGGGGCGGCGGGCCCGGGTGCGCCGGCAGTCGGGCGCTCCTGCGTGACGGCGTCGGCGGCCGTACTGGTCGAGGCGGCGGAGAACGGCGACGACGTACACGACGCGTCGGACAGCGGGCAGCCGTCCGACGCCCCGGCGTCCCCGTACGGCGCCGGGTCGCCCCCGGGGGCCCCACCGCCGATCGTCGTGGGCCGGACATCGGCCCCTTCGAGGCCGGGGCCGGGGCCGGGGCCGGCGAGCGTGCCCGTGTGGGGCGCGGTGGCGGCCGCCAGCGGGTGCCGCCGGGTGGGGCCGCCGACGGGCGTGAACCGCGGGCCCTGCCCGTGCCCCGCCGCCGACCCGCCGTCCGCAGACCGACCCTGTGGTCCCGACGTCCCAGACGCGCCCGGAGCGTCCGACGCGCCCGACACCTGCCCGTACAGGCCCGCCGCCGTGCCCATGCCGGAGCGCGTGCCCTCGGGCAACGCCGTGCCGACGATGCTCGCCCGGCGCTCCGCGCCCGTGCTCGGGGCCGGGCCGCCCCCGGGGCGCTGCCCCGGCAGGGCGACACCTTGAGCCCCGTGGCCGCCGACCTCCGCACCGCCGGAAACCGAACCCGTGCTCGAACCCGCGCCCGCGCTCGTATGCGCACTCGCGGTCGTAGCGGCCCCGCGGCCGGGCCCGGGAGAGCCCGCCGCACCCGCCGCCGTACTGCTGCCATCTCCTGGCACCGTGTCAGAACCCAGCGACCCGCCGCCCCCTGGCGCCGCGTCACCGCCCCCGAGAGGCACCCGCAGATGCCCCTCGCCGTCCGGCACGGCCGGCAGCGCCGCCGGGACCGGGATCGGCAGCCGGGCCGGCCCCGCGTCGGGGTCCTCGGGCGCGGCGGCCACCGGCCGCACCCGCAGCGCCGACTCGCCGACGCGCAGCAGCGCGCCGGGCCGCAGCGGCACGGGCCGAGGGCCCACGGGATCGCCGTCGAGCGTGGTGCCGTTGGTGGAGCCGAGGTCGGCGACGGCGACCCGCCCGTCGTCCGAGACGGTCACCGCGCAGTGCAGCCGGGACACATCGGGGTCGTCCAGCGGCACGTCCGCGTCGGCCGAACGGCCCACCCTCACCTGGCCGCTGCGCAGCAGGTGGACGCCGCCGGCGTCCGGGCCGGCGACGACATGGAGCTGGGCGGTCGCGTCCCAGGCCGGCTCCTGGGGCACGCCGGGGTGGCGGCCGGGGTCGGCCGGGGCGTGCAGGGCGAGCACCGCGCCGTCCACCAGGGGTGGTTCACCGAGCACGCAGCGCCGGGAGTCGAGCCGCTCGGCGCCGGCGTAGAGCACGACGGTGCCGGTGACCGGGCCTGAGTCGGCCCCGGACGCGGCGGCGACGGCCGTCGCGAGGCCGTTCGCCACGGCGGCGAGAGCCGTGCCCACGGGAGCGGTGACGAGCACGTCGCAGGCGCGCGTGGACTGGCCGCTGCGCGGCCCGAGGACGGTCAGCCGGATCTGCATCGCCGTCAACGGTCCCTTCCTGCCCGGAACGCGCGACAAGGGGTCCCGCCCCCCACCGTGCACGGGCGCGTCGGCACGTACAGGTCACCACGTCACGCCGAGCCCCCGCGCCCCGCCGCTTCCGTGCTGGGTGCATCCTCGCACTTGCCACTGACATCGCGCCCGGCGACCGGCCTGTAATGATCTTGATCGATCGGCTCCGACCGGAAAAGGGCCTGCTCGGGCCCGGGTGGAACACCATCTGTCGTCCATTCGGGGACGCGAGCGCGCGCATTCGACCGCGCCGGCGGCCCGCCGCGCACACCGGCGTGCCGCGCCCGGCAACCTTCCGCCCCCGGTCCGCGTCTTCCTGGCGTGCGTGCCCCCGGGTGACCGGGGTGACCCCGGCGGGGCGGCGCCGTTCGCCAGGGCCGACGCGGCCCGCCCGCCATTACAGTGGGGCGGACGGGCCCGGCGCCGAGGCGTCACCCGAACGGACGCGACAGCGGGAACGGACGCGACGGCCAGTGGCGGACGTACACCCGTACGGAACACCCGTACGGAACCCCGTATGGAACACCCGTACGGAGCGGCGGCCGCGAAGGGACGCCGCACCGGCACGGACGTGGCGCCCGTCACGGACGCCGCGGCAGAACCATCCGCAGGGCCAGCAAGGACCACGACCAGGGAGCGCATGACGTGCGGCCGGTAGGAAGCAAGTACCTGCTCGAGGAGCCGCTCGGACGCGGAGCCACCGGGACCGTCTGGCGTGCCCGCCAGCGCGAGGCGGCGGGCGCGGAGGCCGCCGTGGCCGGCCGGCCCGGCGAAATGGTCGCGATCAAGGTGCTCAAGGAGGAGCTGGCGAACGACGCGGACGTCGTGATGCGCTTCCTGCGCGAGCGGTCCGTGCTGCTGCGGCTCACCCACCCCAACATCGTGCGCACCCGCGATCTGGTGGTCGAGGGCGATCTGCTGGCGCTGGTGATGGACCTGGTCGACGGCCCCGACCTGCACCGCTACCTGCGGGACAACGGCCCCTTCTCCCCGGTGGCCGCCTCCCTGCTCACCGCGCAGATCGCCGACGCGCTCGCCGCCAGCCACGCCGACGGCGTGGTCCACCGCGACCTCAAGCCCGCCAATGTGCTGCTGGCCGGCACCGGCGAGGGCGAGCAGATGCATCCGATGCTCACCGACTTCGGCATCGCCCGGCTCGCCGACTCGCCCGGCCTCACCCGCACCCATGAGTTCGTGGGCACGCCGGCCTATGTCGCGCCCGAGTCCGCCGAGGGTCGCCCGCAGACCTCCGCCGTCGACATCTACGGCGCCGGCATCCTGCTCTACGAGCTGGTGACCGGCCGTCCCCCGTTCGCCGGGGCCACCGCGCTGGAGGTGCTCCACCGCCACCTGAGCGAGGAGCCGCGCCGCCCCACGACCGTGCCCGAGCCGCTGTGGACGGTCATGGAGCGCTGTCTGCGCAAGAACCCGGAGGAGCGGCCCAGCGCCGAGAACCTCGCCCGCGCGCTGCGCACCGTCGCCGCGGGCGTCGGGGTCCACGCGTCCTCCGCGCAGGTGGAGGCGGCCTTCGGGGTGGGCGCGCTGCTCGCGCCGGACCCGGCGCCCACCCAGGTGCCCGGCGCCGGCGGGGTGCCGGGCGCGGCCGACCCGACCCAGGTCCTGCCCACGAACGCGCCGTCCGCCTCCGGTTTCCCTTCCGGTTCGGGTTCCGGTTCCGCCTCCGGCCAGGGCCCGGGGGCCGGGGCGTACGACCCGAACGCGGCCACCAGCGTGCTGCCGTCGACGGGCGCGGGCCCCGGCGGCTCCGACGCCGACCCGACGCAGGTGATGCGGCACGGCGCCGGGCCGGGTGACGGGCCGGGCGCCGACCCCACCCGGGTGATGCCGCCCGTGCCGCCGATGCCCGGCGGCCCCCCGGGGGACCCGGGCGCCACCGGCCACGGGCCGGAGGACCCGCACCCGTGGCAGACCCAGCTGCGGGCCGCGCGCGACCGCAACGAGCAGACGCAGGTCCAGTACCTCGACCCGAGCGAGGACCCCCTGCGCCGCCGTCCGCAGCGCCGCCCGGCCCCCCAGCCGCCGCAGTACCAGCCGCAGCAGCCGCCCGCCCAGCAGCCGGCCCGGCCGCAGCGCCGTCCCCAGCAGCAGCCGCCCCAGCCGTACGGCCCCGGGGGCGACCGGAGCGGACACCGGGGCGGCGCCCCGGCCCCGTACGCGGCCGGCCCCGCGCCGTACGCCGACCCGCGGCAGCGCCCCGAGCCGCAGCACGCGCCGCGCCGCCGGCCCGAGCCGCAGCCCCAGCGGTCCGCGCCGCCGCGGCCGCCGGCGCCGGAGCCGCGCCCGCGCCGCGAGCCCCGGCAGCGCAGCGCCAACCCGATGCGCATCCCGGGCCTCGGCTGCCTCAAGGGCTGCCTGTTCACCACGGTCATCCTGGTGGTGGCGGCGTGGCTGATCTGGGAGCTCACCCCGCTCAAGGACTGGGTCGCGGACGGCCGGGACTTCTGGGACGCCGCCTGGAGCTGGGGCGTGGACGTCAAGAACTGGATCTCCGACCTCTTCAGCTCCTCCGGTGGCGGTTCCGGTTCGGGGACCGGCAGGTAACCGCTGGTTACCGCTGGTAATGCACGGCCTGTTTGGAGATTTGTCGACATCTGGCGGGCGATTTCCCCCACAGAAGTGACGGTTGGCGTCATCCGGGGCACCCAACACCCGGGTATCCGCGTAGCTTTGTCGCCAACGCCAGCCTCCGCGGCCTGCCCCGGAGGCACGACACGTCGGAGCAGTCTTGGCAGCACGGAAGATCGGTAGCCGGTACACGGCCCACCAGGTCCTGGGGCGGGGTTCCGCCGGCACGGTGTGGCTGGGCGAGGGGCCCGAGGGCCCCGTCGCCATCAAGCTGCTGCGCGAGGACCTGGCCTCCGACCAGGAGCTGGTGGGCCGGTTCGTCCAGGAGCGCACGGCGCTGCTCAGCCTCGACCACCCCAACGTCGTCGGCGTCCGCGACCTCGTCGTGGACGGCACCGACCTCGCCCTGGTCATGGACCTCGTGCGCGGCACCGACCTGCGCACCCGGCTCGACCGCGAGCGGCGGCTCGCCCCCGAGGCGGCCGTCGCCATCGTCGCCGACGTCGCCGACGGGCTCGCCGCCGCGCACTCGGCCGGCATCGTCCACCGCGACGTCAAGCCGGAGAACGTCCTGCTCGACATGGCCGGCCCGCTCGGCCCGGGCAACGCCCACCCGGCGCTGCTCACCGACTTCGGCATCGCCCGCCTCGTCGACTCCCCGCGCCGCACCCGCGTCACCCGCATCATCGGCACGCCCGACTATCTCGCCCCCGAGATCATCGAGGGGCTGCCGCCGCGCGCCTCCGTCGACATCTACGCCCTCGCGACCGTCCTCTACGAGCTGCTCGCCGGGTTCACCCCGTTCGGCGGCGGCCACCCCGGCGCGGTGCTGCGGCGCCATGTCACCGAGACCGTCGCGCCCCTGCCCGGCATCCCCGACGAGCTCTGGCAGCTCCTGGTGCAGTGCCTGGCCAAGTCGCCCGCCTCCCGGCTGCGCGCCGCGGAGCTCGCCGGGCGGCTGCGCGAACTGCTGCCGGGGCTCGCCGGCTGCCCGCCGCTGGACGTCGACGACCCCGAGGCGGAGGGCGCGGGTCCGGGCGCGGCCGGCCCGGGCGGCGAGTACGGCGCGCCCGAGGACTCCGACGCGTACGCCGCCGCCGGCGCCGCGGGGGGCGACCCGCGCGCGGGCGGCCTCCGGCGCGGTGCCGTGCCCCTGGTGCAGGGCTCGGCGCCCGACTCCAACCGCGACACCCACACCAGCATGCGGGTGCCCGGCCCCGACGAACTGGCCGGCGGCGCCCTCGGCACGGCGCGCGTCCCCCGGCCCGCCGGCGCGCCCCGCCCCGGCTCGGCGCGCCACCGCGCCGAGGCGACCCGCCGCCGGCGCCTCAAGCTCGGCGCGGTGGGCGTGGCCGCCGCGGTCCTGGCGGGAGTGGGCGGCTGGCTGGCCCTCTCCCACGACGCCGACGCCCGGACCCGCGCCCTCCGCCTCGGGGTCGTCGACGTCCAGCGGCGGGC
>NZ_JBPQTV010000287.1:0-8382 GCF_051386515.1 Streptomyces sp. URMC 123
CCCCCCCCGCTCCCCCGTGCTTCCCCCGTGGTTTCCCCCGTCGGTCCCCCGTGGTTTCCCCCGTACCCCGTTACCGCGAGAGGTGCCGCGCCGTTCCGCCGCCCCGTGCCGGCGGTCCGGCGCCGCGCCTCTCTCGGTGATCACCACTCTTCCGTCCGGGGCGGCCCCGGACCATCCGCGCACCTACTCATCTCGTGGACTAGGTACGGGTACTCACCCCTGCGCACCCCTGCGCACACCGGCCCCTCGGGGCTCCGGCACCCGCCCTCGGGACCGAGCGGACGGTCGACGCGGGCGGGCGGCGCGGGCGCTGTCGGACCCTGCGGTTATGGTCTCGGCATGGCACGGATTGCGGTGATCGGCGCGGGGATGGGCGCGATGGCGGCGGCGGCACGACTCGCCGTGGCCGGGGACCGGGTGACGGTGTACGAGCGCTCGGACACGTACGGCGGCGGGGTGCGCCGCTTCGAGCGGGACGGCTTCGGCTTCGACACCGGCCCGGGGCTGTTGCATCTGCCGGCCGTCTATCGCGACCTGTTCGTCAAGACCGGCAAGGAGCCGCTGGAGAAGCTGGTGGCGACGGCGCAGGTGGACCCGGCCGCCGACCATCTCTTCCCCGACGGCACCGCCGTCCGGCTGCCCAACGCCTCCCGCGCGGGCGTGGTCGCCGCCCTGGACGCGGCGCTGGGCACGGGCGCCGGCGAGCGCTGGAGCGAGCTGATCAACCGGGCGCGGGACGTCTGGGACGCCACCCGCCGCCCGCTGCTGGAGGAGCCGCTGCGGCCCGACGGCCCGCCGCTCCACCGGGACCCGTATCCGGCCGTGCGGCGCCGGTTCTTCCGGCGGGGCACGCCGACGCTCGCCGAGGTGGCCCGCCGTGAGCTGCGCGACCCCCGGCTGATCGCCCTGCTGGAGAGCCACGCCCTGGCCCATGGCCTCGATCCGCGGACCGCGCCGGCGAGCGCGGTGGTGCTGGCGTATCTGGAGCAGACCTTCGGCAGCTGGTACGTCCGGGGCGGCATGCGGGCCCTGGCCGACGCCCTGTACGAGCGCTGCACGGCGCGGAAGGTGGAGTTCGTCCTCGGCGCCGAGGTGGTGCGGGTGCTGATGGAGGACGGCCGAGCGCGCGGCCTGCTGCTCGCCGACGGCTCCCGGGTGGCGGCCGATCTCGTGGTCTCCGGGATGCCGGTGCCGTCGCTGTACGCGCGGGGCGTCGTGCCCGGCGGCGACGGCGGCGACGGCGACGGGAGTCCCTCCGCGGCCTCGGCGGGCGCCCCGGGGAGCCGGGCGGCCGGGGCGGGCCCGCGCGGGCGGCTCACCCTGCTGCTGGCGCTGCGCGGGGCGCGGCCTGCGGACGCCGCGCACCGCACGGTGGTGCATACGCCGGACCACGCGGCGGAGTTGGCGGCGGTGTTCGGTGAGCGGGCGGCGGACCGGCTCCCCCCGGGCTTCCGGCCGACGGTGACCGTGCTGCGGCCCGACGACCCCGAGCTGCGCCCCGACGACGCGCACGAGGCCGTCACGGTGACCGTGACGGTGCCGCCGCACGCCGCGCCGGGCGGCACGGGCGGGACAGGCGGGACGGGTGCGTCCGGGGGACCCGTCGCGTCGGGGGCCGTCGACTGGACCGCGCCCGGCCTCGCGGAGGCGTGGGCGGAGGCGGCCCTGGCATCGGCCGAGCGGGCCGTTCCGGATCTGCGGGAGCGGCTGCTGTGGCGCGTGGTGCGCACGCCCGCCGACACCGAGCGGGAGACGGGCATCGGGGCGGTGCCGCCGCCCTCGCTGGCGGGCGGCCGGCTGCACGGGGCGAACACCCGGGAGGCGCTGCCCGGCCTGTATCTGGCGGGCGGTTGGTCCCACCCCGGTGGCGGGCTGCCGCACGCGGGGATGTCCGGGGCGCTGGTCGCGGGCCTGCGGGTGAACGGCGACGACTGGCGCGGCTCCCAGTGACGAGCCCGTCCCGGGGCGGGCGGCGTACGGCGGCGGGCGGGGCGACGGCCCGCGCGGCGCGCCCCACCCCGGCGGGCCGCACGGCGCGACCCCGCGTCGGCCCCCGCAAGCGGAATCAGTAGCGGAACCCGGGACGCGCGCCGACCGACCACCGGCCGCAGGCCGACCATCGGCCACTGACCACCGGCCACTGACCACCGACCACGGCGGTCGCCTCGGCAGCGGTCGCCTCAGTAGCGGTACGGCTCGTCCTGGCCGTGGCCCGAGGGGTACGGGTAGCCCTGCGGGTCGGCCGCCGGCTCGGTGCCCCGCTGCGGCGGCACCCAGACGCCGCCCGGCGGGGTCTCGCCGTACGACTGCCCCCCGGCCGCCGCCGGATAGCCGCCGTACTGGTCACCGCCGTACGACGGGTCACCGAAGGGCTCGAACGGTCCGTACGCCGGCGGCTGGGCCCCGATGTACGGGTCGGAGTACGCGGCGTACCCCTGGCCGTCGTAGCCGTATCCGCTCCCCGAGCCGGAACCGGAACCGGAGGGCGGGGCCGGGTCGGTGAGCGGGTCGTACCCGCCGTCGTAGGGGGCGTAGCCGGGGGCGCCCTGCGGGTCGCCGGTGGCCGGGGCCGCGTACGCCGCGCCGCCGTAGTCGGGGTAGGCGGTGTCGCCGTAGGCCGGGTCGGAGTACATCGGGTAGGCGGCCGTCTCGTCGGCAGCGCCGGCCGGCGCGCCGCCCTGCCGGGAGTCCGCCTCCGCGCCGGCCCCCGCGTCCGGACGCTCGCCGGCCTCCCGCTCCCCCGCCTCGTGCGCCGGGAGCGGCGCGGTGCCGGGGGTGGTGTCGTCCGCGTCGTCGTCGGAGCCCTTGCCGAACCCCACGGCGCCCACCGCGCCCACCACGGCCGCGGCCGCTCCGCCCACTGCAGCCGTGCCGGCGGCTCCCTTGCCCCCTGCTCCCTTGCCGGCCGCCGTCCTGCCCAGGCCCTTCTTGCCCAGGGCCTTCCTGCCCGGGGCCGACCCGCCGGCGGCGGACTCGCCGGACGAGGAGGACCGGCCCGCGCGGCGGCGCTTGCTGGAGCCGGGCCGGCCGCCGATGGCCCACCCCGTCGAGAAGCCCCGCCGGAAGGAGAGCGTCACATACGTCTGGCCGACCGCGAAGGCGACGGCACCCGCCACGATGACCCAGACGGACGGCAGCAGCACCCCGACGACGACGCCCGCGAAGCCGGTGAAGGCGAGCAGCCGCCAGCGCAGCCGCGCCTTGTACTGGAGCAGCACCTCGCCGAGCAACCAGAGCGCCACGATGCCGAATGCGATGTAGAGGACCGTCCAGCCCATGCCCGCCCCTCTTCCGCCGCTCTTCCGGCCGTCGTTCAGGACCGCTGGTGCAGTCCGAGGTTCTCGTAGATCTCCAGCGTGGCCGTGGAGTGGTTCAGGGTAATGAAGTGCAGCCCCGGAATGTCCTCGGCCATCAAGCGCTCACACAGCCGTGTGGCGTACTCGATGCCAATGGAGCGTACAGCGGCCGCGTCGTCCTTGACCGCGAGGATGCGCTCCGCCAGGTCCGGCGGGAACGCCGCGTTGCTGAGCTGCGCGAAGCGCTCGATCTGGCGGACGTTCGTCACCGGCATGATTTCCGGGATGATCGGGGTGGCGCAACCGGCGGCCGCGACGCGGTCCCGCAGCCGCAGATAGTCCTCGGCGTGGAAGAACATCTGGGTGATGGCGAAGTCGGCGCCGGCCCGGCACTTGTCGACGAAGTGCCGGATGTCGGTCTCCCAGTCGGTCGACCGCGGGTGCATCTCGGGGAACGCGGCGACGCCCACGCAGAAGTCGCCCGACTCCTTGATGAGCCGCACGAGGTCGGCGGCGTAGCGCACGCCCTCGGGGTGCTGCACCCAGTCGCCCATGGGGTCGCCGGGCGGGTCGCCGCGCAGCGCGAGCATGTTGCGGATGCCGGCGTCGGCGTAGGTGCCGATGACGTTGCGCAGTTCGGCGAGCGAGTGGTTGACGGCCGTGAGATGGGCGACGGGCGTGAGGGTGGTGTCCGTGGCGATCCGCTCGGTGGCCCGGACGGTGCCGTCCCGGGACGAGCCGCCCGCGCCGTAGGTGACGGAGACGAAGGTGGGGGCGACGGCCTCGATCCTGCGGATGGCGTTCCACAGGGTCCGTTCGCCCTTCTCGGTCCGGGGCGCCGCGAACTCGAACGAATACGAGCGCTCGCCGGAGGCGAGCAGATCACGCACGGTCCGAGCGCGATCGGTCCTGGTGGAAGCAGTGCCAAGGGCCATAGCGGCAGGTTAACCAGCGGCGCTCCGCCGCCCCAACCACAAGCGGTTGATATGCCCGCTTGGTCGCTTTACTGTCCACCCCTTGGACAGTACTGATCGAATCCGGTCAACTACCCGACGCGTTCGCGCACTCGCTTGGCCAGCTCCGCCGCGGCGGCACCGGGGTCGTCGGCCTCCGTGATCGCCCGGACCACGACCACGCGGCGGGCCCCGGCGTCGAGCACCTCGTCGAGGTTGCCCGCGTCGATCCCGCCGATGGCGAACCACGGCCGGTCCTGGTCCAGGGCGGCGGTGTGGCGCACCAGCGAGAGCCCGGGGGCGGGGCGCCCCGGTTTGGTCGGCGTCGGCCAGCACGGCCCGGTGCAGAAGTAGTCCACCCCCGGCTCGGCGACGGCCGCGGCGACCTCGGCCTCGGAGTGCGTGGAGCGGCCCACCAGGACCGCGTCACCGAGGATGGCGCGGGCGGCCGGCACGGGCAGATCGCCCTGCCCGAGGTGGAGCACGTCGGAGCCGATGGCGTGGGCGACGTCCGCCCGGTCGTTGACCGCCAGCAGCGCGCCGTGCCGCCGGCAGGCGTCGGCGAACACCTCCAGGTGCGCCAGCTCCTCGCCGGCCTCCATGCCCTTGTCGCGCAGCTGGACGATGTCCACCCCGCCGGCCAGCACGGCGTCCAGGAACTCCGGCAGGTCGCCCTGGCGCCTGCGCGCGTCGGTGCACAGATACAACCGGGCGTCGGACAGCCGGTCGGCGGCGGTCGTCGTGGAGCGGGCGGCGGTGGCCATGGAGCTTCCCCCCAGGTCGGTGGCGTACGGGCCGGCGGTGGCGGCGGGAGCGGTCCCGCCGCCGGCGCGGCCCGTACGCCGTACGGGTCGTCGGGTCAGACGGCGAGCGCCTGGGCGCGGCGCTTCACCTCCGTGCCGCGATTCTCGCGCAGCGCCTGCACGGGGGTTCCGGGCAGGGAGGGGTCCGGGGTGAAGAGCCACTCGAGCATCTCTTCGTCGGTGAAGCCGTCGTCCCTCAGGAGCGTGAGCGTCCCGGCGAGGCCCTTCACGACCCGGCCCTCCCCGATGAATTCCGCGGGCACCATCAGCACCCGGTTCTCACCGCGGCGCACGGCGATGAGCTGGCCCTCCTTGACCAGCTGCCGGACACGGGTCACCTCCACGCCGAACTGCTCGGCGATGTCGGGGAGGGTGAGCCACTCGGAGACGAGCGCATCGATCTTGGTGTCAATCTCGGTCACGGCACAAGCCTGCCATCCCCGACTGACAGTCGGTAGCCGGGCGGCCCCGGACGGGCCCGAGCCGCTCCCCGGACGGACCCGTGACGCTCCCTGAACGGACCCGTCACCCTCCCCGGACGGCCGTGCCGTCCGGCCTCAGCGCACCGCCGACTTCAGCGGAACCGACGGGTCCGCCGCCCGCTCCTCGTCGATCGGCGCGCCGCTCTCGATGAGTTTGCGGCCCTGGGCGAGGTCGCGCGGTCGGCCCACGGCCAGCAGCGCGATCAGCCGGCCCTCGCGCAGCCAGCACACCGTCCAGGCGGGGCCCGACGGATCGCCGCGCCACACCGTACGGTCGGCGGCCGCGTGGTGGCCCGCGTACTGCACGAAGCGCCCGAACTGCTCGGACCAGAAGTACGGCACCGGGTCGTACGCGGGTGTCTCCGCCTCGCCGCCGACGACGGTGGCGGCCACGGTGCGCGGCCCCTGGAGGGCGTTGTCCCAGTGGTGGACGAGCAGCCGCGCGCCGTAGCGGGCGGAGGGGAAGGAGGCGCAGTCGCCGACGGCGTAGACGTCGGGGAGCGAGGTCCGCAGATGGTCGTCGGCCCGTACGGAGCCGTCCTCGGCGAGGTCCACGCCCGAGCCCGCCAGCCAGCCGGTGGCCGGGCGGGCGCCGATGCCGACGACGACCGCGTCCGCGCGCAGCCGGGAGCCGTCCGCGAGGACGACGCTGCCGGACTCCACGGCCGCCACCCGGGCGCCCGTGATCAGCCGGGTGCCGTTGTCGGCGTACCAGGCCGCCATGGGGGCGGCCACCTCGGCGGGCAGGGCGCCCGCCAGCGGCCGGCCGGCGGCCTCGACGACGGTCACGGCGCAGCCCGCCTCGCGGGCGGCCGTGGCGAACTCGGCGCCGATCCAGCCGGCGCCGACCGCGACGACCTCGCGCTGGTCGGCGAGGACCGGCCGCAGCCGCTCGACGTCGTCGAGGGTGCGCAGCACATGGACGCCCGGGTCGCTCTCGGTGCCGGGCAGCGTGAGCGGCTCGGCGCCGGTGGCGATCACCAGGACGTCGTAGGGCACCGGGCCGGCGTCGGTGACCAGGACGCGCTCGGCGGCGCGCAGGGCGGTCACCTGCCGGCCGAGGACCAGCTCGACGTCCAGGCCGGCGAAGTCGACGTCGAAGGCCGAGGTCTCGGCCTTGCCGAGCAGCACGGCCTTGGACAGAGGGGGACGGTCGTACGGCGGGTGGGGTTCGGCGCCCAGCAGGGTGATGCCGCCGGCCCAGCCCTGTTCGCGCAGGGCCACGGCGGTCTGCACGCCGGCCATGCCCGCGCCCACGATCACGACGCGCCGGGCGTCCGGCGCCCCGGCGCTCTCCCCGGTGCCGCCGGGGCCGCGCTGCTCGTTGTCCTCGGTCACCGGATCACTGTAGGACGGCGGGCGGGTGCTTCCGCAGCGGTCCGGACGGAGATCTCTGACACAACATCACCGCCGGGCCGGCCCCGTGCCCCGCGAGGCCGTGCCCCACCGCTCCTACCGGGCGCCGCGCCCTCGGGTTAGGGTGGCCGGCGTACCAAGCACTCGCGGGAGCCCGGGCGCACCGGGCTGAGAGGGAGGCTGAAGCGGCCTCCGACCGTACGAACCTGATCCGGGTCATGCCGGCGAAGGGAGGGGCTGACGCCCATGCACGCGACCGGCGGCGCAGCGCGCCGCGGTTACGACGTACTGATCATCGGTGGCGGGGTCATCGGCCTGGTCACGGCCTGGCGGGCGGCCCAGCGCGGGCTGCGCACCGCCGTCGCCGACCCCGCGCCCGGCGGCGGCGCCGCGCAGGTCGCGGCCGGGATGCTGGCGGCCGTCACCGAGCTCCACTACGGCGAGGAGGTCCTGCTGGGCCTCAACCTCAACTCCGCGCGGCGCTATCCCGCCTTCGCGGCCGAGCTGGAGGAGGCCAGCGGGCAGGACATCGGCTTCGCCGCCACGGGCACGCTCGCCGTGGCGCTGGACGCCGACGACCGCGCCGAACTGCGGGAGCTGCACGCCCTGCAGCTGCGCTGCGGCCTGGAGTCGCAGTGGCTGACCGGGCGCGAGTGCCGGCGGCTGGAGCCCCTGCTCGCCCCGGGCGTACGCGGCGGGTTGCGGGTCGACGGCGACCACCAGGTCGATCCGCGGCGGCTCGCCGCGGCCCTCCTGACGGCCTGTGAGCGGGCCGGGGTGGTCTTCCACCGGGCCCGCGCGGAGCGCTTGACGGTGGTGGCCGGCCGGGCCGCCGGCGCCGTCCTGGCGGACGGCGAGGCGCCGGCCGCCGACCAGGTGGTGCTCGCGGCGGGCAGCCTCAGCGGCCGCCTCGCCGGGGTGCCGGACGAGGTCCTGCCGCCCGTGCGGCCGGTCAAGGGCCAGGTCCTGCGGCTGACCGTGCCGCCCGCCTACGCGCCCTTCCTGTCCCGCACGGTGCGGGCCGTGGTGCGGGGCGGCCATGTCTACCTCGTGCCGCGCGCCACCGGCGAACTGGTCGTCGGGGCCACCAGCGAGGAGCTCGGCTGGGACACGACGGTCACCGCCGGCGGGGTGTACGAGCTGCTGCGCGACGCGCACGAACTCGTGCCGGGCATCACCGAACTGCCCCTCACCGAGACGCGCGCCGGTCTGCGGCCCGGCACCCCGGACAACGCGCCGCTGCTGGGCCCCACCGCCCTGCCCGGCCTCCACCTGGCCACCGGCCACTATCGCAACGGCGTTCTGCTCACGCCCGTCACCGGCGACGCCATGGCCGATCTGCTGAGCACCGGCGAACTCCCCGAGCCGGCCCGGCCCTTCACCCCCTCCCGCTTCGCCCCCTCCGGAGCCACCGCCTCCGGACCCATCTCCTCCGGACCCATCTCCTCCGGAGCCACCGCCTCCGGACCCGCCGCTTGCGGAGCCGCCCCCT
>NZ_JBPQTV010000288.1:0-8372 GCF_051386515.1 Streptomyces sp. URMC 123
GGGACGGGGGCGACGCGCGTGGGGGTGGCCAGCGCCGTCACGGGGGCGGCGCCTCTGCGGTCCGGTGGTGGGTCGGCGTGCGCCGGGGCGAGCGACGCCGCCGCGAGCACCGCCCCACAGAGACCGGCCGACACCCATGACCCCAGCGCTCCCCGTCGCCTCATGGCGCTGGAAGCTAGCCCACGCCCGCGGCACCGTCCAGAGGACGAACCACACGCGCCGCGGCGCGCCGCCGGGCTCCCCTGGGCCTTCCAGGGGCCTCTACGGGAGCTGCTGGCAGTACTGCGCGAGGGCGGGGGCGGTCTTGGTCGCGATGAACTCGGTGACGCGGTACGCGCAGATGCCCTCGCGCGTGAAGGGGTCGCTCGCGACGATCTCCTCGATGCGTTCGCGGTCGTCGCCCACCGCGAGGATCACCCCGCCGTCGCGGGGGTTCTTGCGGCCGGAGGCGAGGAACACGCCGGCCGCGTACTGCTCCTCCAGCCAGGAGACATGCGCGGCGAGCGCGGCGTCCACGCGCTCCAGCGGCGCGGTGTAGGTCAACTCCAGTACGAACATGATCGAGAGCCTATGCCGCCGCCGACCGAAGGCGGCGGGGCGGGTGTCCTTCGAGTGTTCGCGCGCGCCTCGGGCGACTTCCGGCGGCCCCACGCGACCTGGCGGCCGCGCGACCCCTGCGCGAACCAGGGCCCCTGCGTACCCGCGAAGCGCGCCGCCGCGCGCCCATCACGCCCCTCGCGCCCCTCCGGCGCTCCTACACACCACCCCGCGCCGTGGCGAGCGCGTCCGCCAGCGCGCGCCGGCAGAGACTGTCGGCGCCCCGCGTCGTCTCGGGCAGCCGATAGCGCGGTGTGAGCCGCAGCGTGTGCGCACAGGCCGCGTCGAGCGTGACCCCGTGCCCCACGGAGACGAACACGGGCTTGACCCCCTCGCGGGTGCGCAGCGCCCGGCCCACCACCTCGTCGCCGTCGAGCAGCGGCGACCACGCGCCGCGCGCGGGGCCGGGCGGCTCGTGGGTGAAGGCGAACGGCGTCTTGGCCACGCCGAAGGACGGAAGGCCGGTGACCACCCCGAGGTGGCTGGCCAGTCCGAGCCGGCGCGGGTGCGCCACGCCGTAGCCGTCGCACACCACGAGATCCGGAAGGGCCGAGAGCTTCTCCAATGCCTCCAGTACGGGCGGGAGTTCCCGGAACGCGAGCAGTCCTGGCACATAGAGGAACGTCGCGCGCCCCACGGCGGTGGCGCGCTCGACGACGTCGAGGCTCTCCGCGTCCAGGACGACGGCCGCCGCGGCCACCCGGTCCGTCGCCTCGTCGTAGGCGACGTCGACCCCGGCCACCGTCCCGGTGGCGCCGGGCGCGGGCCCCGGGCCCACCAGGTCCACGAGACCGCGCAGCCGCTCCTGTTCCGCCACGGCCTCGGCCTCCGTCGTCGGCCAGGGCCCTCGAGTCCACACCATGCGGCTGTCATATCACCCGGGAGGATCATGGCGCCCGTCCGGTCCCACCGCCCCCGCTCGCCACACTGGTCACACCCACCGCACCCGCCCCGCCGCAGTCGCTTCGCGAGACCCACCCGCCGAAACGGTTCGGCGGCCGCACCCGGAACCGGCCCCGCGGGCGCTCGCCCCCAACCCGTCCTCAACCCCGGAATATGCGGTTCCAATCGTGACAGATATCACGTTCCAGGGCAGTGCACGGATCGGGGGCGTCCGCCGTCTTAACGGTTGCAGCGACCAGGACCCGGACAGATATCACCGGCACCGGGCATCGATCGTCCGGCGGCGGCGATCGCTCGCCGACCTGGCATCAGGACCGCACGACCGCGAGGGAGCAGGCGTTGTCACCTGTCATCGACCAAGCCGTACAGGCCGGCCTCATCACGTCCGCGGCCCAGGTGCAGGACATTCCCGCCGTGCTGCGCTACCGGCGCGACGACCCGCTCGCCGTGCGGATCTGCTTCCCACCCCGGGCCTCCCTGGTGGGCTCCGACGTGGCGTGGGTCTTCGCCCGCGATCTGCTGGCGACCGGTCTGGAGGAACCCGCCGGCGAAGGGGACGTGCACATCCGCCCGTTCGGGGACGAGTTCGTGGTGATGGAGTTCCACGCGCCGGCCGGCACGGCCATGGTGCGGCTCGACTCGCCCGGCCTGCGCCGCTTTCTCCAGCGGTCGTACGCGCTGGTGCCGGCCGGGCGGGAGCATCTGCACCTCCACATGGACCGCGACCTCGCCGCGCTGCTGCGCCAGGCGTGAGAACCGGCCGGGCGCGGCCGCCCCTCCCGGGGCGGCCTGTGCGGTCGAGGGTGCGCCGGCCGGCGACAGCGGCGCGGCGGTGATCAGTGGAGCTTGTCGACGGCGGTGCGCGTGGTCGCCCGGAACGCCGTCACGGGGGCGCCGGTGAAGTCACCGTACTGAGCCCAGGTGACCAGGGTGACCGTACTGCCGTCGCGGCCCACGCCGAACAGATGGATGTTCCGCTCCGAGTCCGGATACGTGGTGTGCACGCCGTGGACGTGGGCCCCCTCCTCGACGGGCAGCGTGCCGTAGTCCCGCCAGGAGGCGCTGCCTCCGGGGTTCTCCTGTTCGTAGCGGGCCGCGCAGCCGCGCACGGACTTCTCGATGGCGGCCGCGAGCCGTGCGGCCGCGCTCTCGCCGCCCGCCCTGATCACGATCTGGGTGGCACCGGTCTCCAGGTCCGTGCGGAACTCGCGGTGTGCGGCGCCCGTCTCCGGCAGCACGCCCTCGGCACAGAACTGAGGGTGCTCGGGCAGCCCGGTGGTGACCGGCCCGGCGTACCAGGCGGAGTGGGCGTGCGGGGGCAGGTCCTGGGCGTCGAGGAAGCCGGGCGTGGTGACGGGGGCCGCGACGGCGGGCCCCGTTGCGGCCAGGGCAGCGCCGGTCGCCAGGGCGAGCGCGGCGGCGCCGAGGGCCATGGCGCGACGTGCGGTGGAGGAGAGGTGTGGACGCATGGTGTGCCCCGTTCGGGTCGATGGTGAACGTCGGTGAGGACAGAGGTCGGCAAGCGCGTCGAGAGCGCCTCGATCAGGGCCGGCGCGGCCCCTGCGGCGCCGGCGGTGACCACGTCAGGCTGTGCCGCGGGGCGCCGAACGGGCAAGGAATCGGGGGCAATTCGGGACGCCGGAATGCCCGCACCGGCACTGACCAGGGGGAATGCGCGGTCCCCGGAACGCCCGCCCGGAACGTTCCCCGGGAGCGGCGTGGAGTGGTCGGGGCCGTGAGGCCATGCGCGGAGGGCCGCTGCGCCGGCTGCGGAGGAGAACCAGCGGGGATCGTCGGGGTGAGGACATGGCGGGGTCGGAGGAGATCGAGCGGTTCGCGGCCTGTCTGCGCGCGCTCAAGGAGCGTTCGGGGCGCAGCTACGGCGTTCTCGCGGGCCGGTTGCACATCAGCGCGTCCACGCTGCACCGCTACTGCAACGGGGACGCCGTACCGGCCGATTACGCGCCGGTGGAGCGGCTCGCCCGGCTGAGCGGGGCGTCCGCCGCCGAGCGGACGGAGCTCCACCGGCGCTGGCTGCTGGCGGACGCGGCCCGCCGCGGCGGCCCGGCGCCCGCGCCGGTGAGCGCCCCGGCGACGGTGCCGCTGCGGAGGCCGGCGAAGGCGCCGGCCGAGGTGCACGGAGCGGCCGAACGCGAGCCGGGGGAGCGCGGGGACGAGGGGCGCCCCGGCGAGCAGGGCACGGAGCTGCGCCTGGTAGCGGGGGCCGTGCCGGCGGAGGAGCGAAGAGCCACCGGGCGGCCGGGCAACGCGGTCTCAGGAGTTCCGGCGCAGGGCACGGCGCGCATTTCGTGGCCGCACGCTTCCCGGGCTCTGGTGGCCGGCGGGGTGGCGGCGGCGCTGCTCGTGGGGCTGCTGGTGCTGCGGCTGACGGCGCCGGACGACCGGCCCGAGCAGCCGCCGAGGGGCACCGCGTCGGTGTCCGGCGCGGTGCCGGAAATGGCGGGCGACCGGCGACCGTTCGCCTCCTCCGCTCCCGCTGACGCCGCCGGCGGCGGACCGGGCGCCGAGGAGCGGGGCGACCGCGCGCCGGCCACCGGCGGCGCCACCGCGCCCGAGGGCGCGTCCGCCCCCTCCCCCACCGCCGCCACGGGCGGCGGCACGCACCCGGGGCGCGCGGGGGCGGCCGCGCCCGGTGGTGCGCCGCTGACGCTCACCACCCGCTCGCATCTGTGGGAGCAGGGCTGCGACCACCGCTATCTCGTCGACAAGCCGCCCTCCGCCGTGCCGCCCCCGCCCGTGCCGCAGGACGCGGCGGCCTGGGCGAGCGCGCAGGGGGCGGTGCACGGCGGCACCACGTCCCTCCAGGTGACCGTGCAGGGCGCCGGGGCGGACGCGGTGGTGCTCCAGGCCCTGCACGTGCGGGTGGTGGACCGGCGGACCCCCCTCGCCTGGTCCGCGTACGCCATGGACAACGGCTGCGGTGGCTCGCTCACGCCGACCGCCTTCACCGTCGACCTGGACGCGGACCGCCCCCTCGCACGCCCCACCGACGGCTTCGACGCCGGTGTCGGGGACGGAAGGGTGCTGCCGGCGGTGCGACTGCCGTTCCGGGTGACGGCGACCGATCCGGTGGTGTTGGCCGTCAACGCCCGTACGGAGGGCTGCGACTGCCGCTGGTACCTGGAGCTGGAGTGGGCCGGCAACGGGCGGAAGGGGACCGTCCGGATCGATGACGGCGGCGCTCCCTTCCGCACCAGTGCGACCGCCGGCCGCCCGCAGTACGGATACTGGCCCGCCGACGGCGGCTGGAAGCGCTCGTAGGCGCGCGGAACCGACGTCGACAGCGCACCGGGCGCGGGCGTTTGACCTGGAGTGCACTCCAAGGGACAGCATGATCCGCATCAGGCAACAGTTCGACTCGACGTCCGTACTGGAGGACTTCACCATGCGCACCACCACGCTCGGCGCCGGCGGCCCGGAGATCGGTGTCATCGGACTCGGCTGCATGGGCATGACCCACGCCTACGACCCCAGCGGCCGTGACGACGCCACCTCCATCGAGGTGATCCGCCAGGCGCTGGACCTCGGCGTCACACTGATCGACACGGCCGACGCCTACGGTCCGCACACCAATGAGGAGCTGGTCGGCCGGGCGCTGGCCGGCCCGTACCGGGAGCGCGCCGTACTGGCGACCAAGGTGGGCCTGCTGTCGGGCGGCCAGGCCGAGGGCACCTCCCCGGGGTACGTGCGCAACGGCCGCCCCGAGCACGTGCGGCGCTCCATCGACGAGAGCCTGCGGCGGCTGGGCACCGACCACGTGGACCTCTACCAGCTGCACCGCGTCGACCCCGAGGTGCCGATCGAGGAGACCTGGGGCGCCCTGGCGGAGGTGGTGGCGGCCGGCAAGGCGCGGCGGATCGGCCTGTCCGAGGTGGGGGTCGAGGAGATCCGCCGGGCGCAGGCGGTGCACCCCGTCGCCTCGGTGCAGTCCGAGCTCTCGCTGTGGACCCGGGACGCGCTGGCCGAGGTCCTGCCGTACTGCGAGCGCGAGGGCATCGCGTTCCTGCCGTTCTCGCCGCTCGGGCGCGGCTTTCTGACCGGCCGGTTCGCCTCGTTCGACGAGCTGCCCGACGACGACTTCCGGCGCTCCCTGCCGCGCTTCCAGCGGGAGGCGCTGGAGACGAACCTGGCGCTGGTGGCGAAGGTGCGGGAGATCGCCGAGCGGCTGGGCGCCACGGCCGGCCAGGTGGCGCTCGCCTGGATCGTGGCACAGGGCCGGTACGTGGCGCCGATCCCGGGCACCAAGACGCCGAAGTACCTCGCCGAGAACGCGGGGGCGGCCGACCTGGTGCTCTCGGCGGAGGACCTCGCGGAGCTCGACGCGCTGCCGACGGCGGCGGGCGCGCGCTACTGACCGCGGGCGGGAGCCAGGCCCTCAGCCGGCCGGGCCGAGGCGGAGCCGGACGAAGCGCGGGCGGTACAGCTCCACGTTGCGGTTGGCGTTGGCCTCGACCACGGCGGCCGGTCCGGCGAGCCAGTTGACGTCGTAGCTCAGCAGCAGGCCGTCGCCCCCGAGGGCCGGGTGCGCCTGCGGGTTGTAGGCGGCCGTGCCCGGCCGGGGGGCGGAGTCCGGCGGCTGCGGCGGCCGGAAGCCCTCGGCCGGCCCGTGCCAGGGCCCGTGCGGGGAGCAGGCCCAGTAGGAGGCGACCGTGGCCAGGCCGGCCGCGCCGGGGCCGCCGGCGTCCATGGTGAGCAGCACCCAGGTCCGCCCGTCGCGCAGAACGGTGAAGGAGCTGCCGACGCCGTAACGGCCGCCGTCACCGAGGACCGGCGCGGCGCGGGCGGGGTCGGGCCGCCAGTCGCCGCCGTCCCAGTACTGCCACGCGGCCGGGTCCGCGAGGCGGCCCCGTGGCACCCGGGCGAGGTAGGCGGACGAGGAGCGGGCGGGCGGAACGGCGGACGGGCCGTCGTCACCGCCGAAGACGTAGGTCCAGTCCTCGTCGTGGACCGCCGCGGTGCCGTACTGCACGCGGCGCGCGGGGTCACCGGCGCCCGGCGGGGCGCCGACGGCGGTGATGCCCTCCACTCGGAGGTCCGGCAGGGAGAGCGTGGCGACCTCGGTGCCGAGCGGCACTCCGTACGGCTGGTGGGCGGCGCCGGCCGTACGGTGCCACAGCAGCACCCTGACGACCTGCTCGGCCGCCCCCGGCACGCGTGGCTCGACGACCGCGTGCACGGGCCAGCGCCACTGCTGGGGGGCGCCGGGCGGCTCGGGGAAGAGGGACGCGGGGCGGCCGGGCGCGCCACCGGTCAGCGTCCGCTCCAGCCGGCCGGAGGGGGACATCAGGACGGCCGCGTTGCGCAGCCAGGCGGGCGGGCCGGAGCCGCCGGGCCCGCTGCGCCAGCGGTGCGGCTGCCCCGCGGGGTTGGGCGGGGCGTTGACCTGGCCGAGGAAGGGGTCGGAGAACAGCCAGAGGGTGCGGCCGTCGGGCAGCCGTACGGAGCGGGTGCCGTCGCCGCCGGTCCAGTCGTCGGCGCGGGCCCCGTCGTCGCCGTAGCGGGCGAACTCCGCGGTGGTGGTGCGGTCCGCCGCCCAGGAGGTGATCCGGCGGCTCTCGCAGCCGGGTGCCGGCGGGCTCTCACCGGGCAGGGCGATCAGCAGTACTGCCGCCAGGACGGCCAGGACCACCGCCAGTACGGTCGCCGTGGCCGGCCCCCGGCCCGGCCGCGGCCCGACCGAGCGCCGGGCGCGCGCTCGCTCCGTACGGGTCGTCGCCGGGTCCCACGCGGCCATCGGCGTCACGAGCGGTCCTGCGGCGGCATGGGACGGCGACCCCCGGTCGGCAGGCGGCGCGCGCACGGTGTCACGGCGCCTTCCGCCGCGCCCCGGAGAGGGGGCGGAAGGAACACCGGTGCGGCGAGCGCCGGTTCGTGGAGCGGAGCGGGCTCCGGCAGGCTAGTGGCATCGACCCACGCGTTCAACGCCGCGATCGAAGGAGCCCGTCATGACCCGTCGGAAGGCGCTCGTCCGCCGCCCCGGCCCGCGTCTCGCGGACGGCATCGTCACCCATGTCGACCGGACGCCCGTGGACGCGGCGCTCGCGGCCGTTCAGTGGCGGGGCTATGTCGACGCCCTGCGCGCGCACGGCTGGGAGACGATCGAGGTGGACCCCGCGGACGACTGCCCCGACGGCGTGTTCGTCGAGGACACCGTGGTCGTCTTCCGCGGTGTCGCCCTGATCGGCCGGTCCGGCGCGCCGGAGCGCCGGGCGGAGACCACGGCCGTCGAGGAGGCGCTGATCCGGCTGGGCTGCTCGGTGCGGCGGATCGCGGAGCCCGGCACCCTGGACGGCGGCGATGTCCTCAAGATCGGGGACACGGTGTACGTGGGCCGGAGCGGCCGGACCGACGCGGAAGGCGTCCGCCAGCTCAGGGCGGCCTTCGAGCCGCTGGGGGCGCGCGTGGTCGCCGTTCCGGTGAGCCGGACGCTCCACCTCAAGTCGGCGGTGACGGCGCTGCCCGACGGCACGGTCGTCGGATACCCGCCGCTGGTGCCGGACACGTCCCTGTTCCCGCGCTTTCTGCCCGTGCCGGAGGAATCGGGCGCGCATGTGGTGCTGCTGGGCGGGGGACGGCTGCTGATGGCGGCGAGCGCGCCGAGGAGCGCGGAGCTGTTCGCCGGTCTCGGCTACGAGCCGGTGCCGGTGGACATCGGGGAGTTCGAGAAGCTCGAGGGCTGTGTGACGTGTCTCTCGGTGCGGCTGCGGGAGCTCTCCGCCTGACGACGCCCCGGTGGCCCTGGCCGTACCCGATGCGCCGGCCGAACCGGATGACCTTGGCCGAACCCAATGGGCCTGGTGGCGTCCGATGACAAAGCGGCGGGGGGGGGGGGGGGGGGGGGGGGGGGGGGG
>NZ_JBPQTV010000289.1:0-8356 GCF_051386515.1 Streptomyces sp. URMC 123
CGCCCACTCCACCCCCGCCACCGACCGGAGCACCGTATGACCGACTCCCTCGCCGGCGCCGGCGCTCCCGCCGTGGACGCCGTCGCACCGGACCTGATCGTCCCCGTGCAGCTGCACGCCTTGGTCGTCAACGAGCAGGTCCGCGGGCCCGGTTCGTTCCAGCGGTTCCGGCCCGACTTCCGGAAGATGCTGCGGGACAAGGAGGCCGCCGAGCCCGCGCCCGGGCAGAGCACCTCGCTCCCCGACACCGGCGTGTACCTGCAGTGGCAGCTGCCCGAGGCGCTGGCCACCGCCCACTACGACCCGGACACCGGGGAGACCACCTTCCCCCTGGTGCCCAACCGCTGGCTGGTCGTCCGCCACCACACCGTGCCGTCCGGGCGGCCCGGCGCCGGCTCCGTGCGGGCCGCCGCCTGGCTCGTGCACAGCGACTACCTGGAGATCGCCCACTACGACGGCGCGCACGGTGCCGGCACCGCCCCCTTCCTGTCGAGCGACGCGAACGGCGCGGCCCGGCGGGACTGGCTCGGCCGCGCCGTCGACCTGCGGGAGCAGGAGTGGGAGGAGCCGGCTCCCGTCGAGCTGTTCCTGACGGCGGCCGGGCCCGGGCTGCCCGCCTTCGCGGGCTTCCAGCCGTACCACCCCAACGTCTTCTCCTTCCACGACACCCTTGAGGACCTCGCCGGGACCGGGCACAACAAGCCCGCCGACACCACCCTCGGCTACTGCGTGATCGGCTGGTACTCCGACGACGACGCGGACATCCTCCGGCGCGCCGCCGACATCCCCGGCCTGCTGCCCCCGGACCCGGACGGCACCGCCGACGTGCTGCGGGCGCTCGGCTGGGCCCTGCCCGGCCTCACCGACACCGAGGACGGCGCGGACGACGGCGCGGCCGGGGCCGTTCGTGACACCGGGCCGGACACCGGCCCGGCCCGGTCCGTCTACAGCGGTACCGCGCTCGGCATCACCTGGGAGTACTACGGCAACGAACCCGAGTCGGACCGCCCCGAGCACTACGCGCCCAAGGTCGCCGTCGGCCACAGCACCGGCGACGCGTTCGCCGCCCTCACGGCCGCGCAGACCCGCTCGGCCCGTACCGCCGGACTGGTCGAGGCGCTCTACCACGGCAGCATCGACTCCTACGACCTCCCGGACGGTGAGGCGGAACTGGAACGCGCCGCGCACACCGCGTCGTTCGGCGCGTCGGCCGGCGGCACCAGCTGGATCATCGTGCCGCGCCCCGGCGGTGCCGACGGCAACGGCGACGCGCGCGGCGGACCGGTGCCGGACCGCGTCCGCGACCTGCCCGCGTGGCTGGACCAGCTCAACGCCGACCAGCGGGAGTTCGACGCCATCACCCTCCGGCTGGCCGGACTGCGCGAGCGGCTGCGCACCCTGTGGTGGCTAACCCAACTGCCCGGCACCCACCCCGAGGGCTTCGACGACCTCGCCCGCGCCCAACTCGACGAGGCGACCGAAGGCAGCCTCGCCCACCGGGCGGCCACCGCCGCCCGCCGCCTCGCCGAACTCGCCTCGCGCATCCCGCGGGGCACCACCTCCGAAGAAGTCCAGGCCGCCATCGACGCCTTCGCCGAGCAGCACCAGCTCCCCCGGGAGCTCGAACTGCGGCGCACCTTCGAGGAGTCCTACCACCGCACCAGCGACCCCGTCGTGCTCATCGAGGGCGCCGGCGTCACCGCGCCCCTCACCCGCGACCCGGACGACCCGCTGCCCTGCCGCACCGTCGACGGGATGCTGGAGGCGCTCCTGGCGAACGGCGACTGGTGGGCCCCGCCCGCCGACCTGCCCCCGCTGGACCTCCCCGAACCCGCACAGCTCAACCTCCCCGTCCTGCCCGCGCCCGGCCGGGCGCTGCTCGCCGAGTTCGCCCTGCTGGACCGCGCAGCCCGCACCCCCCACCAGGAAGAGCCGCAGTACAGCGCCCTGCACGTCGCGCTCGCCGCCCCCCGGCGCCACCTGCGCGGCACTCCCGCCGAGTACGCGGCGACATGGCGCCAGCCGTGGCTGCCCATGTACCTCCAGTGGGACCTGCGCTACTGCCCCACCCCCTACGAGACGGCGGAGGGCCGGCACTGGAGCTTCGAGGACGGCTCGTACACCTGGCTGGGCACCGGCGCCGCCCCCGGCAACGGCCAGACCGGCGAGGGGTGGATCTCCTTCGCCAACCGTGCGTTCCTCGCACCCACCGTGCCGTATGTGCTGGCTTCCCAGACGAAGCGGCTGATGCGCACCTACGCGCCCGCCGACGCGCGGGCGCTGACCGGGCTGCGCGCCACGCTCGGCGACCTCGACCTGCTGTCGCAGACCCTCGACGGCTTCAACGACCACCTGCTGATGCGCGACACCGGCGTGCGCGAGGTGACCCCCGCGAACGTGGCCCCGCTGATCGGGGAGGCCGGGCACGTCATCGCGCCCGGCAGCCCGGACGACGCCGAAGAAGCGGAATTCCGGTTCCAGCCGGTGCGGGCCGGCCAGTTCTACTTCCGCGACCTGCGCATCATCGACCGCTTCGGACGGTGCGCGGTCCTCACCGCCGTCGACGGCGACCAGCACCTGAGCTTCTGGCCCAAGGTGCGCGGCGAGGCGAAGCCGAGCGCCCCCCTCGCGCCGGACATCGACTCGCCCAACCGGTTCGTGCAGCTGCCGCCCAGGCTGCTGCAGGAGGCCAGGACCCTGCTGCGCACGGAGTCCGGCACGGAATCCCGAACCGCCCCCGCCTCACCGGTGTCGGGCTGGCTGCTCGTCAACCACCTGGACCGCACCCTGCTCGTGTACGGGCCCGAGGGCGACCCCCTGGGCGAACTGCGCGTCATCCGCACCCCGCAGGGCGAACGGCACACCGCATGGACGCCGCTGCCCACCTCCCCGTACCAGGACGCCCGGGCACAGGACTTCGCCGACGCCCACCCGCACCTGGCCGGGATGGTCAAGGGGCTGCTCGGCCCCACCGGTCCGTTCACCGCCCTGATGGCCACCCTCGACGCCCGCCTCTCCGACACCACCGACTCCGCCACCGGAGACCTCACGAACCCGGCCCGGCTCATCGGCCGCCCGGTCGCGATCTACCGGGCCCGGCTCGACCTCGAACTCAAGGGCGCGCCGCTCACCAACCCCGGCTGGCACCAGTCGATGGAGCTCGACCCGGAGCCGGAGGAGTACCTCGACCACACCTGGCCGGTACGGCTGGGCCACCCCACGCTCCTGACCGACGGACTGATCGGCTACTACGCCAGCCCCACCGGGCCGGGCGGGGACACCGACTACGGCACCCTCTACGTCAACACCCCCGAGACCGCCGACCCGTACCTGGCCGACATCGGCGACGGCCAGTCCCTCTCCCTCCCCGCGCGCCCGCCCGGCGACGAGGTCACCCACCGCATCACCGTCCTCGCCGACCCCTACAACCCCGTGCGCGCCACCACCGGCATCCTCCCGGTGACCGAACTGACGCTCCCCGCCGACCAGGTCGAGGCGGCGGTGCGCCGCATCCGGGCGGCCTTCCGCCTCGGCCCGCTGCTCGCCCCGGCCCGTCCACTCACCGCCCAGGACGACGACGGTGCGGCGAGCGACGCGGAGGGCCTGGTGATGATCCGGCCGGCCGCCTGGCACGGCCAGTGGAGCTGGGCCGAGCCGCGGGCGGAGGGCGGCACCCAGCAGTGGACCGAACGCCCACTGCTCGCCGCCGACTCCGCCCCCCACCCCGACGACCCGGTGCCGCACGCCCGCGCCGGCTATCTCATGCTGCGCCCCGCGGCCTTCGAGGAGGACCACGCGTGATCCGGTACGCCCGCTCCGGCGACGAGGAGCCCCTGCTCACCTACGTGCTGCGCCCCGTGCCGAGCGTCGTCAACGTGAGCACCGGGACCGACGTACAGGAGCTCCGGCTGGAACTGACCGTCACGGGGCGGGCCGACGCGGCGGCCGAATGCGAGTGGGTACGCGTCGCCCTGCCGTACGGCGCGGAGCCCGAGCACCTCACCCTGACCGAAGCGACGGACCTGTGGACCAGCACCGAGGGCGGCACCGCCCCGGGGCACGGCAACGGCTGGAGCGCCACGGCGAAGCGCGAGAACGGGCAGATCCTCGTCACCTTCGAGCCCGGCCGCGAGCCGGAGTTCGACGGCAGTTTCCAGGTGACGTTCGTCGTCTCCGCCATCGTGGTCAACGAGGCCGTCGGCACGGCCGTGATCAGGATCACCGAATCGACCGCCCCGGCCTCCGGAGGCGGCTACCGGGAACGCACGGCCACCTTCCCGGTCGACAAGTGGCCCGCCGACTTTTACGTCGGCAACTTCCGCCCGGACCGGAACACCGTCGACAACGGCGAGAGCGTCACCCTCACCTGGGAGCGCAGCCGAGGACCGAAGTACGTCCTGTACTGGGGCGAGAACGAGTCCGAGGACGTCAGCCAGGTCAACAAGTGGATCTCGCCGCCGCTGGCGCGCGCCACCGGCTTCATGCTGGTCGCCACCGACGACAGCAACAGCTCGGCCCCGCTGGTCCACGCGCTGACCACCGCCGTCATGGTGGAGCGGCCCCATCTCTCGGTCGGTGACCTGGAGGTGAACGGCACCACCCGGATGCAGGGCAGCCGTCAGCAGGTCGCGACGCCGGGGCCGGGGACATCGCAGTACTACCGGGCGCACACCGACGGCACCCTGGTCGGCTTCCTGCAGGCCGCCAGCGGCGCCGCCGGCGCCACCCTGGCCGCCACCGTCCACCGGGCCGGGGCGAACGAGTACACGATGCGCTTCACCTCCGACAACAGCGACGGGAGCCGGCCGCCCACGGAGACGCCCGTCAGCATCCCGGTGCCCGAAGGCGCCGAGGTCCTGCTGTACGCCGGTGGACAGCCCGGCGACACGCTGCAACTGGTCTGGCTGCCGCAGGGCACCGGCGCCTTCGAGGTGATCGACCGGTGAGCGGACCCCTCGTACCGGGCGACGGCACGCTGCTGTCGTACGCCCTGAAGACGGACCCCGACCCCGTCCAGGTCGGCGGCACCGCGACCCTGCGGCTCACCGTGCGCGGCGGCCCCCGCCCCGCGCACTGCCGCCGGATCGTCCTGGCCCTGCCGACCGGCGCGGGCGCCGACGAGCTCATCACGGCACCGGGCTCGCTCACGGCCGTGGTGACGGGAGGCGAGGCCGAGGAACAGGGCGGCGGCTGGACCGCCACCGCGACCACGCCCCCCGGGGAGGCGGTGTTCACCCTCACCCCGGCACGGGGGCGAGGCTGGCTGGCCGGGGTGACCCCGCTGACCGTCACGCTCGGCCAGATCCGGGTCAACACGGCGACCGGCACCCCACGTCTGCGGATCACCGAGGAGACGTCCGCGGACGGGACGGCGTGGGAGACCCGGGGCAGCGAGCTCGCGCTGGCGAAGTTCCCCGAGGGCTTCGTCTTCCGGGACCTGCGGCCCGACCGGGTCCATGTGAAGAACGGCGAGACCGTCACCCTCACCTGGGACGGCTCCCCGGCCACGTACACCATGGACTGGGGCCGCGGCCCCGCCCAGGTGACCACCGACGGCACCTGGACCTCGCCGCCCCTGCACGACACCACCGCCTTCCGGCTCGCGGCCCGCTTGCCGAACTCCACCGCCGAACGGGTCCTCACGACCCTGGTGACCGTGGCCCGCCCCCATCTGCGGGTCACCGACCTCCAGTCGGCGGGACGCGTACGGATGCTCGGCGCGAGCCTGCCCGTCGACGCCCCCGCCCCGGGGACGTCGGCGCGCTACACCGCCACCACCGACGGCCTGCTGCTGGGTCACGTCAAGGCCCGCACCGGCCAGGCCCCGGCCTCGCTCCGGATCACGGTCCTGGCGGACGGCGCGACCGTCTACGGGCAGCAGTTCGTGTCCGACAATCGGGACGCCTCGCGACTGCCCTCGGAAACCCCGTTCCACCTGCCCGTGGCCCACGGCCGCACGGTCGTGGTCACCGCCCAGGGCGCCGAGGGCGACGACTTCGGCCTGACCTGGATGCCGTACGGAAGCGGCGGGCTCCAGCCGGAGCAGCCCTCCCCGTAGGGGCGGGTGACCGGTCAGGGAAGGAAGAGGGCGGAAGGGCGGGGGACCGGGGCGGCGGCGTACGCGGAAGGCGTGGCGCTCCCCGGTCAGCCGGCCGCTCTCGTGGCGCGAAGGCCCAGCAGCACGACCCGCAGCCCGTGCTCGAAGCCCGCGCCGCCCTCCAGGTCGAGGATGTCGCCCAGCGCCTCCGAGGCGAGGGGGAAGCGTTCCGCGTCGACGCTCTCGGCGACCCGCTCGGGCGTGTACGGGTTGTCGTCGCCGTACGCCGCGCTGGTGTGGGACTGCTCCTCGATGGTGTAGCCGATGGTGTAGTGCAGGAGCACCGGAAGGCCGCGGGCGGCCTCGCGGAGCGTGAAGCCGGCGTCCCGCAGGGTGCGCAGGATCAGCTCCAACGTCCGGTGCATGGCCGGGTGGTCGACATGCGTACCGGCCAGGACGCGGGCCCCGTCCCGGTAGCTCAGCATCACCTGCCGCAGGTGCCGGGCCCAGTCGGCGAGCCAGTCCTCCCAGGACTGCCCCTGGCGCGGCGCCTCCAGCCGCTCGACCGCCTCGACGAAGACGAGCGTGGCCATGGCGTCGATCAGTTGCTGCTTGTTCTTGATGTGCCAGTAGAGCGTGGGGGCTCGCACTCCCAGCTCGTCCGCGATCGCGCGCATGGTGAGCCCGTCGAGGCCCACGTCCTGCAGCAGCTTCAGCGACGCCCGCGCGATGACCTCCGGGTTGACCTTCATCTCGCCCTCCTTGCCGACTGCTTGACACTCTAACATCGTTAGGAGAGTCTCTAATGGCGTTAGAGGTCGGCTGTCGGTCGCGACTCGAAACGGCCGGCACAGGTAGCGGAGGGAGTCACCGATGACCGCATCGGAACTGGACACGGACGTGGTGATCGCGGGTGCCGGGCCGACCGGCCTGATGCTCGCGTGCGAACTGCGACTTGCGGGCGTCGACGTCGTGGTGCTCGACCGGCTCGCGGAGCGCACCGGCCAGTCACGGGCCGGCGGGATGCACGCGCGTACCCAGGAGGTGCTGGACCAGCGGGGCGTACTGGACCGCTTCCTGGCGGTCGGCACACCGCGCCCGATGGGCCACTTCTCCGGACTCTGGCTGGACTTCGACCGATTCGACACCCGCTACCCCCGCCCGCTGACGATGCCGCAGCACGACATCGAGCGGCTGCTGGAGGAGTGGGCCGGCGAACTCGGCGTACGCGTGCGCTGGTCCTCCGAGGTGACCGGCCTGCGCCAGGACGACACCGGTGTCGCGGTCGAGGTCACCGCGCCTGCGGCCGCCCCGACGACGCTGCGCGCCCGCTACCTGGTGGGCTGCGACGGAGGCCGCAGCGCGGTGCGCAAACTCGCGGGCATCGACTTCCCCGGCACCCCGGCGACCATGACCGCGGTGCTCGGCGACGTCCGGCTCACCGAGCCCCCGGCCGAGACGTACCTGTTGGAGCGGCGCCCGGGCGGCGACTTCTCGGTGTTCCTCTTCGAACCGGGCTGGTACCGGGTGATCACCTGCGAGTACGACCGCGTCCCCGACCGCGACGAGCCGGCGACGTTCTCGTGGCTGCGCTCGTCACTGCGGAAGATCGCGGGCACCGATTTCGGCATGCACAGCCCCCGCTGGGTCTCCCGGTTCGGAGACGCCGCACGGCAGGCCGAGCGCTACCGGGCGGGCCGGGTGCTGCTGGCCGGCGACGCGGCGCACATCCACTTCCCGGCCGGCGGCCAGGGACTGAACACCGGCGTGCAGGACGCGGTCAACCTCGGCTGGAAGCTCGCCTCGGTGGTGCGCGGCCACGCGCCGGACACGCTGCTGGACAGCTACCACGCCGAACGGCACCCCGTCGCCGAGCGCGTCCTGAACAACACCCGGGCCCAGCTGGCGCTCGCCCGCCCGGGCCCGGCGGTGGACGCGCTGCGCGACGTCTTCCGCTCGCTCATCGGGATCGAGGACGTCACCCGGTACCTGGGCGGCATGATCACCGCTCTGGACGTCCGGTACCCGGTCGGCGACGACGACCACCCCCTGGCGGGCCGCCGGGCCCCGGACGCCGAGCTGAAGAGCGCCGACGGCGCGATCCGCCTCTTCGACCTGCTGCACACCGCCCGCCCGCTCCTGCTCGACCTGCACGGCAGCGCCGAACTGACGGCGGCCGCCGAAGGCTGGGCGGACCGCGTCGAGCTCGTCCGGGCCCGCAGCGAGGCCGACCACTGGCCCGTCCCGTCCGTCGGGGAGGTCGAGGTTCCCGCCGCGCTGCTCATCCGCCCGGACGGGTACGTCGCCTGGGCGGCGCCG
>NZ_JBPQTV010000290.1:0-8257 GCF_051386515.1 Streptomyces sp. URMC 123
GGGCGGGGCGGACGGATCGGCTCCGGCCGGTGCGGACGCGCTGGAGGAGTGGGCGGCGGCCCTGCCCGACCGGGGGCCGCGCTCGGTGGTGGTGACGCTCGGCGGCCGGGGCGCGCTCGCCGTCGAGCGGGGCGGGACGGTGGTGCGGGTGCCGAGCGTGCCCGTGCGCGCGGTGGACACCACGGGCGCCGGCGACGCGTTCACCGGGGCGCTGGCCTGGCGGCTGGGCGCCGGCGACGATCTGGACACGGCCGTGCGCTACGCCGTACGGGTCGGGGCCGCGGCCGTCACCCGGGCCGGGGCGCAGGCGTCGTACCCCACCGCCGACGAGGTCGCCGCGCTGGAGCGCCAGCAGGACTGAGCGCGGCGGAACGGGGAGCGCGAGGCCGACAGACCGAGCGCGGAGCGCCAGCAGGACTGAGCGCGGAGCCGGCAGAACCGCGCGCGGTGTTGGTGTTGGCAGGGCTGCGGGCGCCGTGCCCCGCGCGTGCTCGAAGAGGCCCGGTCGTCGCCGACCGGGCCTCTTCGCGATCCCCCCTCGCCGGACCTTCCCGCAATCCCCCCGGATCTCCCCCGGAAGGCCCGATGCCTTCTACGACCCGCGATGGCCGGGAAGGGTTGCACGGTTTCCGTCGGTTATCCATCCGTTACACGACGTGCCGATTCTCCGCCCGCCCCGTAGCGTTTGCCGCATGACGGACGAATCGCTGCGGAACGAGGTAGTGCGGGAGCTGGGTGAGGACCGCGTCGCGGAGATCGCCCAGCAGCTCGGCACCGATGCCGTGACGGCCCGCCAGGTGATCACGGAGGCGATCGCCGCGCTGCCGCCCGACCTCCGGGACGACGAGGGTTCCCCCGCCGCCGGCGCGGCGGGCGGCGGGGCCGGCGGCGGGCTCGGCGGGCTGACGACGAGCGTGCTCAGCCGGGTCACGGCGCCCACCGCCAAGGTCGTCTCCCGGCGCACCGGACTGCCCGAGCAGCGCGTCGTCGCGGCGCTCGAACTGCTCCTCCCGGTGACCCTGACGGTGATCGCCCGCCGCCGCAGGCACTGAGCCGGTGCACCGGAGAGCCCGGGCCGCCGTCACAGCACCCGGGTGCGGAAGCGTTCCACCACCTCCGCCAGGACCTCCGCGCCGTCCCGCGCCCACAGCCCGGGGTTGAACACCTCGACCTCCAGGAGGCCGTCGTACCCGGCCGCGTCGACCACGGACCGCCAGTGGCGCAGGTCGACGCAGCCGTCGCCCAGCTGTCCGCGGCCGTTGAGCACGCCCTCGGGCAGCGGGGTGACCCAGTCCGCGAACTGGACGACGGCGATCCGCCCGAGGCGCCCGGCGTGCACCGTCCGCTCCGGCGCCAGCTCGTCCCACCACAGGTGGTACGTGTCCACCGTGACCCCCACCTGTTCGAGGGGGAAGCGCTCGGCCAGATGGAGGGCCTGCGCGAGGGTGGAGACCACACAGCGGTCGGCCGCGAACATCGGGTGCAGCGGCTCCACCGCCAGCCGTACGGAGTGCGCCGCGGCGTACGGGGCGAGCTCCGCGAGCGCGTCGGCCACCCGCTCCCGGGCGGCGGTCAGGTCCCTGCCGCCCTCCGGAAGGCCACCGGAGACGAGGACGAGGGCGGGGGCGCCGAGAGCGGCCGCCTCCTCGACGGCCGCCCGGTTGTCCGCCAGGGCGGCGGCGCGCCGAGCCGGGTCGACGGCCGTGAGGAAGCCGCCCCGGCACAGGCTGCTCACCCGCAGCCCCGCGTCCCGGACGAGCCGGCCGGCCCGCTCGGGCCCGTACGCGCGGACCTCCTCCCGCCACAGCCCCACGCCGCCGACGGCCGCCCGCGCGCAGCCGTCGACGAGCCGCGGCAGCGGCCACTGGCGGATCGTCCGGTGGTTGACGCTCAGCCGCTCCGGCCCGCCCACGCCGCTCAGCCGCTCCTGCCCTCCCGCGCCGCCGGCCCCGCTCACTGGGGCACCCCGTGCACCGACAGCAGGGCCGCCATGCGGGCGGCCGCGAGGTCGGGGTCGGGGAACAGGCCGAGGCCGTCGGCGAGTTCGTAGGCGCGTGCCAGATGCGGCAGGGAGCGCGCCGAGTGCGCCCCGCCGACCATGGTGAAGTGGCTCTGGTGCCCCGCCAGCCAGGCGAGGAGGACGATCCCCGTCCGGTAGTGCCGGGTCGGCGGCGCGAACAGGTGCCGGGCCAGGGGGAGCGTGGGGTCGAGCAGGGCCCGGAAGCCCCGCGGGTCGCCGGCGTCCAGCAGGCGCACGGCCTCGGCGGCGATCGGCGCGAGGGGGTCGAACACGCCCAGCAGGGCGTCGGACGCCCCCTGGGCGTCGCCCTCGATCAGTTCGGGGTAGTGCAGGTCGTCCCCGGTGTAGCAGCGCACGCCCGGCGGCAGCCGGCGGCGCAGCTCCCGCTCGCGGTCGGCGTCCAGCAGGGAGACCTTGACGCCGTCCACCGCGCCGGGGTGGGCGGCGATGATGTCCAACAGGGTGCCGGCGGCGGTGTCGACGTCCTCGCTCCCCCAGTAACCGGTGAACGCCCGGTCGAACGCGGGTCCGAGCCAGTGGAGGACGACCGGGGCGGCGGCCTGCCGCAGTACCTGCGTGCAGACCTCGTAGTAGTCCTCCGGGCCGCGCGCCCGTGCCGCCAGCGCGCGGGACGGCAGCAGTACTGCTCGCGCGCCGGCCTCCTCGACGACGGCGAGCTGTTCCTCGTACGCCGCCGTGACCTCCGCCAGCAGTCCTCCCGGGCGGGGCAGTTGGTCGGTGCCCACGCCACAGAGGAGCAGGCCGCCGACGGCCTTGGCCTCGGCGGCCGACCGGCGGATCAGCTCGGCCGCGGCCGGCCAGTCCAGGCCCGCGCCGCGCTGGGCGGTGTCCATGGCCTCGGCCACGCCCAGGCCGTGGGCCCACAGATGGCGGCGGAAGGCGAGGGTGGCGTCCCAGTCGAGGGCCGCGGGGGCGCCCGGGGAGGTGTCGGCGAGGGGATCGGCCACCACATGGGCCGCGGCGAGCACCACGCGCGAGGCGGGCGCCACCGGCGAGGCGGGGGCGGCCGGGCAGCGGGGGCCGGGCACGTGGTCGCGCAGCCCACCACCGGGCGTCGGCAGTCTGATCATCGCTGCGGCTCCGGTACGTCGAGCCTGCGGCCCTCCGCGGAGGAGCGCAGGGCGAGTTCGGCCAGGAGGGTGCCGCGGGCGCCGGCGAACAGGTCCCAGCGCCAGGGCTCGTCGAGCGCCACATGGCGCAGGAACAGCTCCCACTGGGCCCGGAAGGCGTGGGCGCCGCCGTTGTCCGGGCCGCCGTAGCCGGAAGCCTCACCGTCAGCGGCCTCGCCGTCAGGGGCGGCGTCGTCCGGGACGTGCTGCCACTGGTCGCGGTAGGGCTCGCGCACGGCCCGGTCCGGGTCCCAGACGGGCCGGGGCGTGGTGGCGCGGTGCTGGACCCGGCAGTGGCGCAGTCCTGCCACGGCCGAGCCCTCGGTGCCGTCCACCTGGAGCTCCAGCAGGTCGTCGCGGTGCACCCGGACCGCCCAGGAGGAGTTGATCTGGGCGACCACCCCGCCGTCGAGCTCCAGTACGGCGTAGGCGGCGTCGTCGGCGGTCGCCGCGTAGGGCGCGCCGCGCTCGTCCCAGCGGCGCGGCACATGGGTGACGGCCCGGGCCGTCACCGCCCGTACGGGTCCGAACAGCTCGCGCAGCAGATACTCCCAGTGCGGGAACATGTCGAGGACGATGCCGCCGCCGTCCTCCGCACGGTAATTCCACGACGGCCGCTGGGCCGGCCGCCGGTCGCCCTCGAACACCCAGTAGCCGAACTCCCCGCGCACCGAGAGGACCCGGCCGAAGAACCCGTCGTCCACCAGCCGCTTCAGCGCGCGCGGGCCGGGCAGGAAGAGCTTGTCCTGGACCACCCCGTGCCGGACGCCGCGGCCCTGGGCGAGCCGGGCGAGCTCCAGGGCCGCCGCCGCGCCGGCCGCCACGGGCTTCTCGCAGTACACGTGCTTGCCCGCCGCGACGGCCGTACGGAGGGCCGCCTCGCGCGCCGCGGTGATCTGCGCGTCGAAGTAGATGTCGACCGAGGGGTCGGAGAGCACCGCGTCGAGATCGGTGGACCAGCGCGTCAGCCCGTGGCGCTCGGCGAGCGACCGCAGTACGGGCGCGCGCCGGCCGACGAGCACCGGCTCGGGCCACAGCCGGGTGCCGTCCCCGAGGTCGAGGCCGCCGGCCGCCCGCAGCGCGAGGATCGAGCCCACGAGGTGCTGACGGTGCCCCATGCGGCCCGTCACCCCGTTCATGGCGATCGTCACCGTTCTGACGGACCCGGGTGCCGGGCCGGCGTCGTCGCGTGCCAAGGGCCTGCTCCTCCCCACCACGGGGATGCGCCATCCCGGGGGCGCGATCCCGGGATGCGCCACCCCGGGGGTGCGCCGCTGGGTCGCCGACGAAGCTAACCCGGGTGGCCCACGCCGACAAGGGGACGTCACGGCCGTTTCGGCGGGTAGGCGGTGGGGACGACGCGCGGCATGTCCCGCCGGCGCGCCGCCATGGGCCACCCTGGGGGTGGCCGTACGGCGGGTGAGCGGGAGAGCCCACGACCGAAGGAGACCGCACATGAGACTCGCCCTCTCGACCCTGGGGCTGCCCGGCACGCCCCTCGACGAGGTGGCCCGGCTCGCCGCCCGGCACGGCTTCGCGGGAGTGGAGCTGCGGGCGCACCCGGAGGAGCCCGTGCACCCCGGCAGCGGGGCGGCCGAACGCGCGGCGGCGGCCGGGTGCTTCCGGGACGCGGGGCTGGAGCTGCCGGTGGTCGCCGGCTACACCACGGTGGCCGCGCCGGGCCCCGACCAGCCGGTCGTCGACGTGCTGGGAGAACTGCTGGAGCTCGCCCGCGACCTGGGGGCGGGCGCCGTACGGGTGTTCCCGGGCGGGGGCGACGCGCCGGAGGAGGAGGCCGACGCGGCCGCCGCCCGGCGGCTCGCGGCCGTCGCGCCCCTCGCCGCGGACCTGGGGCTGCGGCTGTTGCTGGAGACCCATGACTCGCACCGTACGGGCGTGGCGGTGGCGCGGGTCCTCGGCCTGGTGGGGCACGGCAGCGTGGGGGCCGTCTGGGACGTGCTGCACCCCTGGCTGGCCGGCGAGGACCCGGCCGCCACCCACGCCGTGCTCGCGCCCCACCTGGGCTGTGTGCAGGTCAAGGACGTGGTCTCGGCCCAGGACCCGACGCCGGTCGCCCTGGGCGAGGGCGCGCTGCCGCTCGCGGCGTGCCTGGCCCCGCTCAGGGCGCGGGCCGCTACCGGAGGCGGACCGGTCCCACCGGCGGCACCGGCCGCGGGGGACCTGCCGGGCCCGCCGGACCGCCCGGGGTCGCCCCACGCGCCGCACCCGGAGTGGCTGTGCTGGGAGTACGAGAAGCGCTGGTACCCGCGGGCGTCGGAACTGCCGCCGCTCCTGGAGCGCGGCCGTGACCATCTGCGCCGGTTGCTGTCGTGACCCCGGCGGCCGGCTGCGAGCCGATCACCGGCTTCGAGCCGGCCGCTGACACGCCGTCGGCCGCTCGCTTTCCCCCGGCCGCCGGCCGGAAGGAGGTCACCGCCACCCCGCCGACGAGCAGTACGGCGGCGACCCAGCGCCAGGCGCTCACCGACTCGCCCAGGAACAGCGCGGCCGACGACATGCCGAAGACGGGCACCAGCAGGGAGAACGGCGCCACCGCCGACGCGTCGTAGCGGCGCAGCAGGGAGCTCCACACCGCGAAGCAGAACACCGTACTGACCCAGGCCACGAACAGGATCGCCCCCGCGCCGCTCCAGTCGATTCCACGCAGGGCGGCCAGGTCGGCCTCCGGGCCCTCGATGAGCAACGACAGAAGGGACAGCGGCAGTACGGGCACGAGGCACACCCACACCATGAAGCCCAGCGCGTCGTCCGGGGCGGCCTTGCGGGTGAGGACGTTGGACACGCCCCACATCGCCGCCGCGAGGACCACCAGGGCGAAGCCCAGCAGGGGCCCCGAGGCACCCTCGTCGACGGCTGCCACGGTGACGCCCGCGAAGGCCAGGGCGATGCCCACCACCCGTACGGGCCGGGGCCGTTCGCCCAGGACCGCCGCCGCGATCAGTACGGTGAACACCGCCTGCGCCTGAAGCACCAGGGAGGCCAGCCCGGCCGGCATGCCCAGGTGCATGCCGACGAAGAGCATCCCGAACTTGCCGACGCCCAGGGCCGCGCCGACCCCGATGATCCAGCGCCGGCCCACCGTCGGGCGGCGGACGAGGAAGACGGCGGGCACCGCGGCCACCAGGAACCGCAGAGCGGCGAAGAGCAGAGGCGGGAAGCGGTCCAGCCCGACGTCGATGACGACGAAGTTCACGCCCCAGACGGCGGTGACGAGGACGGCGAGGGCGATGTGTGCAGGACGCATGCGTCGAGCATCGCCGGGGATGATCGTGAAGCACCAGCGCGAGTATCTTCATGATTGTATTCAGTGACGCTTACGCGTCGCCGTGCCCGCGCGGCCGTGCCGGAGCCGCGCGCGAGCCGTACGAGGGGCTGTGGGGCGCCGCCCCCGGGGGAGGAACCGACCGTGCTGGATCTGTCCCGGCTGCGTGCCCTGCACGCGGTCTCCGTGCACGGCTCGGTGGGCGCCGCGGCCGTCGCCCTCGGTTACACCCCCTCCGCCGTGTCCCAGCAGATCGCCAAGTTGGAGCGGGAGACGAGGACCACGCTGCTGGAGCGGCAGGGGCGCGGGGTCGCCCTGACCGACGCGGCGCGCCATCTGGCCGACACCGCCGAGCGGTTGCTGGCCATCGTGGAGGAGGCCGAGACCACGCTGGAGGAGCGGCGCGGGCAGCCCACCGGCCGGCTGCGGGTGGCCGCCTTCGCCTCCGCCGCGCGCGGGCTGATGCCCGGCGTGCTGGCCCGGCTCGCCCGGCTGCACCCCACCCTGGACGTCCGGATGACCGAGATCGACCCGCATCTCTCGGTGGACCTGGTGGCCCGCGGGGTGGTGGACCTCGCGGTCACGCACGACTGGGACATCGCCCCGCTGCCCCTGCCGGACGGGGTGGAGCGGGCCGTGATCGGCGACGACCTCTCCGACGTGCTCGTCCCGGCGAACCATCCGCTGGCGGGGCGCGAGCGCCTGCACCGGAGCGATCTGGCCGACTGCCGCTGGATCTGCCAGCCGCCGGGGACCGTGTGCCACGACTGGCTGGTGCGCACGCTCCGCGCGACCGGGCGCGAGCCGGTCCTGGCCCACCAAGTGGCCGAGTTCCAGACGCAGGTGGCGCTGGTCGGGGCCGGTCTGGGGGTCGCCCTGGTGCCGCGGCTCGGCCGGATCGCGCTGCCCGACGGGGTGGTGGCCGTGCCCCTGGCGCCGACCCCGGTGCGGCGGCTGTACGCGCTGTGGCGGCCGGGGGCGGCCCGCCGCCCGGCCATTACGGAGACGGTCCGCGCCCTGCACGAGCACTGGGCGCTCCTGGCGCCCTGACGGCGTTTCACGGCCCGGAACGACCCGTTGGGCGTGCCGGCGGCTCTTCCGGCGCCCGGACACGCCCTCCCCCGGCGCTGCGAGGGCCCCTCCGGCGCCCTGACGGCCCCTCTGGCGCCCTGATGGCCTCTCCGGCGCCCTGGCGCTCCGGCGGCCGGCCAAGCGCCCGGACGGCCCGCTCACCCTGAGTGCTGACGGCCCGTCCATCCCCTGCCCCCCTGGGACATTCGGTCACTCCCCTCACTCCCGTACCAATTCCCCGGAATCAGGCGATGCCGGGAACCCCGGGCACCCGTCGTTCGTCAAAGACGCGTACTGCCGGTGAGTCACCGCAGAGCGGTGTCGGCCTCGCTGCTGGCTGCGTCGTCGACCACCCTCTCCGCCGCCTGCGGCCGGCAGCACGCCGTCGTCGGCGCGCCCCCCTCCTCTTGCGCCGGCGACGGCATCCCCCTGCGCGGGCGCCCGTACGCGCGCGCCGCATCGACCGCCCCGGGGCGCGGACAGCCCGGAGAGCGCCCCCGGACACGCCGTGGCGCTCCCGCATGCCGCGTTCCTTGACCGGCCCCCGCTTTCCGGCTATCGGTGTTCATCGGACGTTCTTCACATTTTCTCAGCCGCTCCCGGCTCCTCCCCCCGGCTCCCTCTCGCCGTCGTCCCGCCGTCTCCCGTCGACTCGCCGCCCCGTCGTCCGTCGTCGTCCCGTCCCGGAACACCCCGCGCGGCCTCCGTACGGAAGGAGCGCAAGTGCCCCACTCCGACCCCCCAGACCCCGTC
>NZ_JBPQTV010000291.1:0-8217 GCF_051386515.1 Streptomyces sp. URMC 123
CGCCCGCCCCTCGTCCGGCCCCTGGAGGGCCGACGCCGGCTCGTCGTGTGGTGCGAAGTGTCAGTGCTCCTCGTCCGGGTTGGATGCGGGAACGGTGGTGAGCCGCTCCGTCTCGTCCTGTATCTCCGCGGCGATCTTCTTCAGTTCCGGCTCGAACTTGCGACCGTGGTGGGCGCAAAAGAGCAGTTCGCCGCCGCTGATCAGGACGACGCGCAGGTACGCCTGGGCGCCGCAGCGGTCGCAGCGGTCAGCGGCCGTCAGCGGGCTCGCGGGGGTCAGAACAGTAGTCACGTCGCCTCTTCTCTAGCTCGACGAGCTGTCGTACCAGGGTCAACATCCAACCAGCCCGAAAACGTTCCCGCTCGTGGCTTTTCCTCGAAAGTTTCTTCCGAGTGGCCGGTTGCTGCCGGTTGGCGGCGAATGAGCCGTATGCGTGGGGTTTACGTATTCATCGCACTTGTATGGGTTTGTCCCCCCGGCTGGTTTGCCGGTGTTCATGAGGACGTGCCCGGAGCCTAAATGGTTCATGCCTCGAAGGGAACGTGATGTGCGAGTCACTCCCGTGAGGGATCGAACATGCGATCGAAATCCGGCTAGCATGGTCGTTCCCTGGGTGGCGGCACAACCCCTCTGGCAAGCCTCGGTACGCTCTGAGCGGCGAAACAGCCACGGGATGCCCTCCCGGGTCCCATAAAGAAATTCAGCGAGGAGCGAAACGCGTGACCGCCGAGACGTCCGTGCCGTCCACAGCGCTGCTGACCGGAGCAGACCGTGACGGTTCCAACTACACCGCGCGGCACCTGCTCGTCCTCGAGGGTCTCGAAGCGGTGCGCAAGCGGCCGGGCATGTACATCGGCTCGACCGACAGCCGAGGCCTGATGCACTGCCTCTGGGAGATCATCGACAACTCCGTCGACGAGGCGCTCGGCGGTCACTGCGACCGCATCGAGGTGATCCTCCACGACGACGGCTCGGTCGAGGTCAGGGACAACGGCCGGGGCATCCCCGTGGACGTCGAGCCCAAGACCGGGCTCTCGGGCGTCGAGGTCGTCATGACCAAGCTCCACGCGGGCGGAAAGTTCGGCGGCGGCTCGTACGCCGCCTCCGGCGGTCTGCACGGCGTGGGCGCCTCCGTGGTGAACGCCCTCTCGGCCCGGCTCGACGTGGAGGTCGACCGGAGCGGCCACACGCACGCCATCAGCTTCCGGCGCGGCGTCCCCGGGATCTTCACCGAGTCCGGGCCCGACGCCCCCTTCGACCCCTCCAGCGGGCTGCTGAAGGGCAAGAAGGTGCCCCGCGGCCGGACCGGCACCCGGATTCGCTACTGGGCGGACCGGCAGATCTTCCTCAAGGACGCCCGGCTCTCCCTGGAGACGCTGTACGCCCGCGCCCGGCAGACCGCCTTCCTGGTGCCCGGTCTGACCATCGTCGTACGCGACGAGCGGCTGCTCGGCGGCCAGGACGGCGCGCCGTCGGGGCCGGTGGAGGAGGTCTTCCGCTTCGACGGCGGCATCAGCGAGTTCTGCGAGTTCCTCGCCCAGGACAAGCCCGTCTGCGATGTGCTGCGGCTGACCGGGCAGGGCACCTTCAAGGAGACCGTTCCGGTCCTGGACGACCGCGGCCACATGACACCGACCGAGGTCACCCGTGAGCTCGGCGTGGACATCGCGCTGCGCTGGGGAACGGGCTACGACACCACGGTCAAGTCGTTCGTCAACATCATCGCCACGCCCAAGGGCGGCACCCACGTCTCGGGTTTCGAGCGCGCCGTCACCAAGACCGTCAACGAGGCGCTGCGCTCGATGAAGCTGCTGCGCGTCGCGGAGGACGACGTCGTCAAGGACGACGCCATGGAGGGCCTCACGGCGGTGGTGACCGTGCGCCTCGCCGAGCCCCAGTTCGAGGGCCAGACCAAGGAGGTGCTGGGCACCTCGGCCGCCTCCAGGATCGTCGCCAATGTCGTGGCCAAGGAGCTCAAGGCGTTCCTGACCTCGACCAAGCGGGACGCCAAGCAGCAGGCGCGATCGGTGCTGGAGAAGGTCGTTGCGGCCGCCCGTACGCGTATCGCGGCCCGCCAGCACAAGGAGGCGCAGCGCCGTAAGACCGCGCTGGAGACCTCCTCCCTGCCGGCCAAGCTCGCCGACTGCCGCAGCGACGACGTGGACCGCAGCGAGCTGTTCATCGTCGAGGGGGACTCCGCGCTGGGCACGGCCAAGCTGGCCCGGAACTCCGAGTTCCAGGCGCTGCTGCCCATTCGCGGAAAGATCCTCAACGTTCAGAAGTCGTCGGTTTCCGACATGCTCAAGAACGCCGAGTGCGGGGCGATCATCCAGGTCATAGGGGCGGGCTCGGGCCGCACCTTCGACCTCGACCAGGCCCGCTACGGAAAGATCGTCCTGCTGGTCGACGCCGATGTGGACGGCGCGCACATCCGCTGTCTGCTGCTGACGCTCTTCCAGCGCTACATGCGCCCGATGGTCGAGGCCGGCCGGGTGTTCGCGGCGGTCCCGCCGCTGCACCGGATCGAGCTGACCCACCCCAAGAAGGGTCAGGACAAGTACGTCTACACGTACTCCGACAACGAACTGCGCACCACACTGCTCGAATTCCAGCGCAAGGGCATCAAGTTCAAGGAGAGCATCCAGCGCTACAAGGGTCTGGGCGAGATGGACGCGGACCAGCTGGCGGAGACCACGATGGACCCCCGCCACCGCACCCTGCGCCGGATCAACATCGGTGACCTGGAGGCGGCGGAGCAGGTCTTCGACCTGCTGATGGGCAACGAGGTCGCGCCGCGCAAGGAGTTCATCGCCAGCTCCGCGGCCACGCTGGACCGCTCCCGCATCGACGCCTGAGCCCGGGCCCGCACGGGGAGACGGTCGGCGAGGCCGTCTCCCCGCTCCCGGGGACGCGCCCGCTCTCGCGTCAAAGTCCTGAACGCACAACCACCTGATGGAGTGAACGTCGGGAGGGGAGGAGTTCCCGGGCGTCGCTCTCTGTCCATTCTTGGCACGCGGTCAGTGAGGCGGCGGATCGAGGAGAGCTCCGGTGGACAAGCGCGAAGACCGTCGCGATGGCGGAACGGTACGGCTGGACGACCCCTGGTACGACGAGTTGGCCTCCGGCTGGGGCGAGACCGGCGACGAGCCCCCGGATGAATCGGTCCTGCGCCGGAGAGCCGGTCACGCGCCGGGCGGCGGAGCCACCCGCGCGGGGGCCGTCGGACCGGGCTCCGTACGGGTCGGGGTCGGGGGCGGGGTGCCGAGGAGAGCGCTGGAGCAGGGCCGTCGGCCCCTGGCGCTGCCCGCGGGGCCGAGCGGGTCCGCCCGGGCGCTCGAGAGATCGACGTTCGCGGCCGACGATCCGGGCGACGCCTATCTGGCGGTGCAGCGCAGCGCCGCCTTCCAGGAGGTGCGCGACCGCTATCGGCGGTTCGTGCTGCCGGCCAGCGCCGCCTTCCTCGCCTGGTACTTCGGCTATGTGATCGCCGCGATCACCGCTCCCGGGCTGATGGCCACGCCCGTCAGCGGTGAAGTGAACATCGCGATGCTCGCGGGGCTCGGCCAGTTCGCCACCACCTTCCTGCTGACCTGGGCCTACGCCCGGCACGCCAGGCTCCGCCGGGACCGGGCCGCGCTGGAGCTGCGCTGGGAGACCCAGGAGCTGACCCGAGGGCACGGCCGCCCCGCGGACCGCCGATGACCATGGAGCACCGGACCCTGGCCCTGGTGCTGTTCAGCGCCTTCGTCGCCGCCACGCTCGCCATCACCACCTGGGTCGGCCGCACCCGCCAGGGCTCCGCCGAGGAGTTCTACGCGGGCGGCCGGCTCTTCTCCCCGATGGAGAACGGATTCGCCCTCTCGGGCGACTACATGTCGGCCGCCTCCTTCCTCGGCATCTCCGGGCTGATCGCGCTCTACGGCTACGACGGGATGCTCTACTCGGTGGGCTTCCTGGTGGCCTGGCTCGTGGTGCTGCTGCTCGTCGCCGAACTGGTCCGCAACTGCGGCCGCTACACCCTCGCCGACGTCGTGGCGGCGCGCATGCGCGAGCGGCCCGTACGGATCGCGGCCGGCGTCTCCTCGGTGACCGTCTCCGTGCTCTACCTGGTCGCCCAAATGGTCGGCGCGGGCAGCCTCGTGGCCCTGCTGCTGGGCGGCTCCGACCCGCTGTCCGCCGGGGGGTCCGCCGCCGACGGGCTGCGGGCCTGGACGGTCGTGGGCGTGGGCGCCCTGATGGTGGTCTACGTGGCCTTCGGAGGGATGCGGGCCACCACCTGGATTCAGATCGTCAAGGCGGTCCTGCTCATGGGCGGGGCGACGGCGCTCACCGCGTTGGTGCTGCTGCGCTTCCACGGGGACGTGAACGCCCTGCTGGGGGCCGCCGTCGACGGCAGCGGACACGGGCGGGACTTCCTCGCTCCCGGGCTCACCTACGGCGGCGGCTGGACCGCCAGGGTCGACTTCCTCAGCCTCGGCCTGGCGCTCGTCCTCGGCACCGCCGGGTTGCCGCACATCCTGTCGCGCTTCTACACCGTGCCGACCGCGCGGGCCGCCCGCCGCTCGGCCGTCTGGGCCATCGGTCTGATCGGCGGCTTCTATCTGATGACGATCGTGCTCGGGTTCGGGGCCGCGGCGGTGGTCGGCACGGACGCCGTACGGTCCTCCAACGCGGCCGGGAACACGGCGGTTCCGCTGCTGGCGCTCGCCCTGGGGGGTGGAGCCGGCACCACCGGCGGAACGGTCCTCTTCGCGGTCGTGGCGGCGGTCGCCTTCGCCACCATCCTGGCGGTGGTCGCCGGGATCACCCTCGCCTCCTCCACCTCCGTGGCCCACGATCTGTACGGGTCGTTGCGGCGCCACGGGAGCGGCCGGAAGGACGGTCGAGCCCAAGGCCGGGAGAACAGTCGGGAGGACGGTCGGGGGAGGGGCGAGGGGCTCGGTGAGGTGGCGGTGGCGCGGCTCGCGGCCGTCGGGGTGGGCGCGCTCGCCATCGGCCTGGGCCTGCTCGCGCAGGACCTCAATGTCGCCTTCCTGGTGGGGCTCGCCTTCGCCGTCGCCGCCTCGGCCAATCTGCCCGTACTGCTCTACGCGCTGTTCTGGCGGAGGTTCACCACCCGGGGCGCGGTGTGGTCGGTCTACGGAGGGCTGGTGCCGGCGCTGGTCCTGGTGCTGTTCTCGCCGGTGGTCTCCGGCAGTCCTGACGCCCTCCTCCCCGGCGTGGACTTCCAGCTCTTCCCCCTGCGCAACCCCGGCCTGGTCTCCGTTCCGCTGGGCTTCCTCGCGGGCTGGCTCGGCACGGTGACCTCGTCCGAGACGGCGGACGCCGCCCGGCACGCCGAGACGGAGGTGCGCTCGCTGACGGGCGCGGGGGCGGCATAGGGGCGGCGGCGTAGCGGTGACGCGCTCAGGAGTGCGGTGGGCTCAGAGAGCGGCGTGCTCAGGAGTGCTGCCAGGCGTAGCGGTGCTCCGGGCGGCCGGTCTCGCCGTAGCGGAGCGTGAGCCGGACCCGCCCGGTCCGCTCCAGCAGCTTGAGATAGCGCTGTGCGGTCTGCCGGCTGAGGCCGCACCGTTCGGCGACATCCTGGGCCGACAGGGGGCCGTCGGCGTCCCTCAGCGCACCGCGTACGAGATCGGCGGTGCCCGCCGAGTGCCCCTTCGGCAGTACGGGTCCCGGCCCGGGGGAGGCGGGGGCGGCCGCGCCGCCTCCGCCCAGCGCTCCGAAGATCCGGTCCACCTGTTCCTGACCGGCCTGCCCGCCGCCCTCGTCCAGGGTGCGCCGCAGTTCGGCGTAGCCCTCCAGCCTCGTCCGCAGTCCTGTGAACGTGAAGGGCTTCACCAGATACTGGAGCGCGCCATGGCGCAGTGCCGCCCGTACGGTCGCGATGTCCCGGGCCGCCGTAACCATGATCACGTCGGCGGGGTGGCCGAGTTCCCGCAGCCGTCCGGCGACGGCGAGTCCCGTGCCGTCGGGCAGATACTGGTCGAGCAGGACCAGATCGGCCCGGGAGCGCTGGAGGAAGGCCAGGGCTTCGGCGGCGCTGTGGGCGCGGCCCACGACGCGGAAACCGGGCACCCTGGCCACATAGGCCGCGTTGATGCCGGCGACCCGCTGGTCGTCGTCCACCACGAGGACGTCGATGGGGGCGCGGGAACGGTCCGCCGGTGGGGTGGGTCCGCCGGTCATCGCGTCCGCCCTTCCGCCGGGTCCGTCTCCGCCGCCGTGGGCGCCCCCGGCTCCGGCCGCGGCTCCGATAGCGGCTCCGGCCCCGGCTCCAGTCCTGGCTCCGGCCCCCGCGTCAGCGCCTCCGGGAGGAACACCGTGAACTCCGCGCCGCCCTGGGCCCCCGCGCCGGCCGCCGCCGCGCCGACGCGGACGCCGCCCCCGTGGCGCTCCACGAGCCGCTGGACCAGGGCGAGCCCGATGCCGCGCCTGCCGTGCGCCGGGGGCTCCTTGGTGGACCAGCCCTCGGTGAAGATCACGTCCCGTCGGTCCGGGGGCACCCCGGGGCCGGAGTCCGTCACCCGCAGGACGGCCGCCCGGCCCTCCGCCCGGAGCTCGACCTCCACCGTGGCGCGCGCCGTGCCCGCGGCCGCGTCGAGCGCGTTGTCGACGAGATTGCCGACGATCGTCACCAGCCCCCGCGGGTCGATCACCCGGTCGGGCAGCAGGGTGCCCGGGGCGAGGCGCAGCGATACGCCCCGCTCCGCGGCGACCGCCGCCTTGCCGACCAACAGGGCCGCGAGCAGCGGGTCGTGAACCCATTGGGCGATCTCCTCGGACGTCGTCCGATGCGTGCCCACGACGTCCGTCACGAAGTCCACCGCCTCCTCGTGGAGCCCGAGTTCCAGCAGGCCCAGCACGGTGTGCAGGCGGTTGGCGTGCTCGTGGTCCTGGGCCCGCAGGGCGTCGATCAGGCCCCGGCTGCCGTCCAGCTCCCTGGCCAGGTGCTCCAGTTCCGTACGGTCCCTGAGCGTCGCCACGGCCCCGCCGTCGTCCGTCGGCATCCTGTTGGCGACGAGCACCCTGCCACCGCTGACGGTCAGCAGATCCGTGCCCGTGACCCGGCCGGAGAGCACATCCGCCGTACGGCTCGCCCCCAGCACCTCCTCCAGCGGCCTGCCCGCGCTGTCCGGCCCCAGGCCGAGCAGCCGCTGCGCCTCGTCGTTGACCAGCCGGACCCGCCCCTTGGCGTCCAGGGCCACCACCCCCTCCCGGATACCGTGCAGCATCGCCTCGCGCTCGGCCAGCAGCGCCGAGATGTCGGAGAAGGCCAGATCGTGAGTGCGGCGCCGGAAGCGCCGGGAGACCAGCAGGGCGGCCAGCGCGCCCACTCCGAGGGCCCCACCGGCGTACGCCAGCAGCCCCGGCACCGCGTCGATCAGACGGGCCCGTACGCCCTCGTACGCGATGCCCACCGACACCGCGCCGACCACGCGGCCCGCCGGGTCGCGCAGGGGGACCTTGCCGCGCGCGGAGCGGCCGAGGGTGCCCTCGTCGATCTGCATCACCGGGTGCCCGGCGAGCACGCGGCCGGGGTCGGTGGAGACCCGGTAACCGATGCCGGCCGGATCGGTGTGCGACCAGCGCACCCCGCGGGTGTCCATGACGACCACGTACTCGGCCCCGGTGGCCAGCCGTATCCGCTCCGCCTCCGTCTGCACCGGGCCGTCGGGCGCCGGCCGCCCCTCGGCCAGCAGTTCGGCGATGCGGGGCTGGGCGGCCGTGGCCTGGGCGATCGCCAGGGCCCGGCGCATGGCCTGGTCGTCCAACTGGGCTCCGAGGGGCGCGAGGAACAGTCCTGTGGCCAGGACGGTCACTCCGGTGGCGATGGCCAGCAGCATCAGCAGAACCTGCGAGAAGACGCGCCGGGGCCGGCCGATGCGCCGGAGCCGGCCGCGGCCCTGCCCGCCGGCTCGGCGGCGGGCTCGGGGGTTCGACGGGCGCGACGGGGCCGACGGATGGGACGGGTGCGGCGGTCGTCCCGTGGGCGGGGGCGCCGGAAGGGCGGCCCCGGCGGCGTGAGGCGCGGCCTGGGCGGGCGCGGCCGGTGGAGTCGCGGCGTCCGAACGGTCCATGGACACGAACGGTAGGCCGTGGCCCGTGCGGGCCGTCAGCCGCCCGGGTCAGCGGGCGTCGCCGGTGAGCTCCCGTACGGCGACCAGGTCCATGCGGGCGGGGCTGGCGGGCTCCGCGCCGCAGCTCTCGGGGCGGGGC